>DAOQRI010000018.1:0-14863 GCA_035355475.1 Rhodoferax sp.
GCGTCTGCTGATCGCGTCTGAGTGCCTGGGCGATGGCCGCTGGTTCACCGAGAAGGCCGTGGCTTATACAAAAGACCGCAAGGTGTTCGGGCGGCCCATCGGCCAGAATCAGGGCGTCCAGTTTCCCATTGCCCGCGCTTATGCCGAGCTTCAGGCCGCCGAGAGCCAGGCCGAGTGGTTCCGACGGGTCGATGGTGCGCTCTACCAAGCGAAGAAACAAGGGCGCAACCAAGTCATTGCCGCCGAATAGCGCGGGGTCAGCGGTCGTCTCTCATCACAAGCCACGGCGCACAAAACGAAAGCCAGATCACTGATCTCAGCGCCTAAGGGTGCAAGCCGTAAAACCGAACGGCATTGCGCCCGGCGTCCTTGGCCTGGTACATCGCCGCGTCAGCCCATTTCATGATGTCGGTCGGGCTGGACTCATGGTTCACAAACAGCACCACGCCCATGCTGGTGCTGCAACAGTGTTCTACTGTTCTGGGTTCCATACCCAGATGGGTCACGTTCAGAAAATAGGGTTCTGCCAAACTGGCACGAATCTTCTCGGCCACTCCAGCGGCTTGTTCGATGGATTGCGCTTTGTCGGCATCCAGCTCGCTCAACATCACTACAAATTCGTCGCCCCCAAACCGGGCCACGGTGTCCATTTCGCGCAGACACTCGGTCAATCGCCGAGCGACCTCAATCAACAACAAATCGCCCACCTCGTGACCATAGGCGTCGTTGAGTGGCTTGAAGTTGTCCAGATCCAGAAACATGAGTGCCCCATACAACCCGCTGCGCTTGCTCGCTGCCATGGCCTGGCCCAGGCGGTCACCCAGCATGCGTCGATTGGGCAGGCCGGTCAGTGCATCAAAGTAGGCCATCTGGTGCATTTGCGCTTCCAGCGCCTTGCGCTCGGAAATATCCGTAAACAAGGCAACGTAGCCCTGATGGGCGTCCTGCGCATCACGCAAAGCCTGAATGGCGAGCTGCTCTGGATAGAGCGTGCCATCTTTGCGTCGGTTCCAGATTTCGCCAGTCCAATAACCTTTGGCAATCAAATCGCTCCACATGGCATCGTAGAACTTGGAATCCTGACGGCCTGACTTGAGAATATTGGAGTTTTGACCCAGCACCTCTTCGCGGTCATAGCCGGTGATGCGGGTGAATGATTCGTTGACATCGATGATGGAGCCGCCCGCATCGGTAATCGAAATGCCCTCCCGCGCGTGACTGAATACGCTGGCCGCTATCCGCAGCTTGGCTTCAGACTGCTTGCGCTCGGTAATGTCGCGCAGCGTGGCCAGGAACGCAAGCTGGCCCGAAAGAACAATCGGTTGCCCTTGCACTTCCACGTCAAAAACCGTTCCGTCGAGCTTGACGTATTTCTCCTCCAAGCGGGTGGCAGCAGTGCCATGCTCCGTGCTCTCCTTCATCCGATCCATGACAATTTTGTGAAAATCGGGATGAATCACCGAAAGAATCGGCGTGTCGAGAAGCTCTTGTTCTGACCGTGCTCCAAACATCGCAATGGCAGCAGGATTGACATAGAGAAACTTTCCGCCACGGTGCAACACGATCCCATGCAGAGACATTTCAAATACAGTACGAAATCGTGCTTCACTGTCTCGCAGGTTCGTCTGGGCCAGCCGTTGTGCACCGATGGAGCTTTCAATGGTCTGAAATTCAATAATGTCCGAATGGACCGTCGACTGTGGTTCTGTACCCTTGTCAATCTGGTCGATGGCTGAGTGGATTCTGCGCAGCGGGTCGATGAAGTCACGACGAATCAGGAAGAGTGTTCCAAGCATCAAAAAGGTCAGCATCAACAGCGCAGTCAATAGCTTCTTTTGGTTCAGCAACACCAAGGTTTGCATCTCCTTGAGATCACTGGCTCCCAGGTTGAGCCCCTTGAACGAAATGTCACTCGCAAGCAGCGACAAACGCTGCGATAGCTCCCTCCACTCCGTACGGGTTGACTCGCTGAGACGACTGTTCGCCTCGTTGGTTTTCAGAAAGCGCTCGGTATCCGTGGCCAATGCCGCGACTTGCGCATCGGCTACAAAAGCTGGGCTGTTGACAACGAGCTGAACTACCAGAAGTGCCTGACTGCGATCCTCAGGTGTATTTGCAAATAAAACACGTTCGCCTTGGCGTCGCAACTCATCGAGATTTCTGGCTATTTTCTGGTTCGCGATGGTGTTTGACAGCGTCTCGTTCTGCAACTTATGCATATCGACCAGCAAGACCGTGTGGTCCCGCACAAGCCACAGTGCCACCAGTACTACGAAGAAGACGAGCCCTGCACCCAACTGCAAAAACCGTGCATTGGCAGAGCGGACTTTGCTGTTTGAAGGGTTTGATTTCACTTGAGGCCCATGGCGCGCAGCCAGTTTCAAAGCAGACTAAACGGCACAAACCTGGAATTGATGCGATCAAAGCGTCCGTCGAGCTTCAACTGGTCGATGGCCGTATTGATGCGTTCGACCAGTTCCACTTGTTTAGGGCTGATGACCATGTGCAGGCCACCCGTGATGAGCGGTCCATTGAGAATCGTGGACTTCAGCCCCAAAGGCTGGAGCACAGTTTCCTGTGCCAACGACAACGCGCCCAGCATCGGGAGCACAGCAGCATCTGCAACGCCGGAAACCAGCGACGACGTGATGTCCGCATTCGTCGCGGCTTCCGTTGTCTTCCAGCCCATGGCTTTTGCGTGGCTGGCCTGTGCCGAACCTTTGATGACAGCCACGCTGCTGCGTGAATTTCCTGCCGTCACTGTGGGTTTGGCCAGCCAGACACTCATGGACTGAAAGTAGACTTTGGAGAACAAAACCCGCGCTTTGCGCTCTGGAGTAGGAACAAATCCAACCACTGCAAAATCGATTTGGTCTGCTGCCGCCATATCCACAATTTTGTCGACCGGCAAGGCTTGCTGCACGCAGCGAATCTTCATGGTGGCACACAGTTCAGTGGCCATTTCAACATTGAACCCGGTGAACTTGCCGGCGGAGTCGGTATAGGACAGGGGTGGTGAATGCGCAATGAGGGCAACCCGGTAGAGTTTTTCTTGCGCCGCCGCCGTAAAACAGACCCACAGCAGGAACGTTGGCAAAAGTCGTTGATAAATCAATTTCATAGATTTCTACGCAAGGACAGGATTGCCTTGTATCCAACTATGTTTTGGCCATTTTCGGCTCTGCTTCAATCATTGTGACAGATCGTAGAAAGCCCCGGATGCGCCTAACCTAGACCCTGCGCATCCGGTCATAAAAAAACTCTCAACCGATTTTATCCAGCGCCTGCGCCAACTGCGCCACCGTCCTGTCCACGTTGTGCAACTTCTCCAGCCCGAACAGCCCCACACGGAAAGTGCTGAAGTCCGCCGGCTCGTCGCATTGCAGTGGCACGCCAGCGGCGGTTTGCAAGCCTTGCGCCAGGAACTTCTTGCTGTTCTGGACGCCCGGATCTTCGGTGTAGCTCACCACCACGCCCGGCGCCTTGAAGCCTTCTGCAGCCACGCTGACGATGCCTTTGCTCTCGAACAGCGCACGCACCTTGCTGCCCAGTTCGATCTGTTCGGCGCGCACTTTCTCGAAACCGTAGTTGCGGGTTTCCTGCATCACTTCGCGAAGGCGGGTGAGCGCGTCTGTGGGCATGGTGGCGTGGTACATGTGGGCGCCGCCTTCGTAGGCTTCCATGATCTGCAGCCATTTTTTCAGATCACAGGCGAAGCTGGTGCTGGTGGTGCCATCAATAGCCGCGCGGGCCCGCTCGCTGAGCATCACCATGGCGCAGCAGGGCGAACCGCTCCAGCCCTTTTGCGGTGCGCTGACCAGCACATCAACGCCGGTGGCTTCCATGTTGACCCACATGGCACCCGACGCGATGCAGTCCAGCACCATCAGGCCGCCCACGGCGTGCACCGCGTCGCTGACCTTGCGCAGGTAGTCGTCTGGCAGGATCATGCCCGCAGCAGTTTCTACGTGGGGCGCAAACACCACATCGGGCTTTTCGCGGGCTATTGTCGAGACCACCTCTTCCACCGGGCAGGGAATCCACTGCGCTTGTTTGCCTTCGCCCAGGCGACGCGCTTTCAGCACGGTGGACGCGCTGGGGATGCGGCCCATATCAAAAATTTGCGTCCAACGGAAGCTGAACCAGCCATTGCGGATGACCAGCGTCTTCTTGTCGTTGGCGAACTGGCGGGCCACTGCCTCCATGCCAAAGGTGCCGCTACCGGGCACCAGCACGGCGGACTTGGCGTGGTAGACCTCTTTCAAGATGGCTGAGATGTCCTTCATCACGCCCTGGAAGCGCTGTGACATGTGGTTGAGCGCACGGTCGGTGTAGACGACGGAAAACTCCAGCAGTCCGTCGGGGTCAATATGGGGCAAAAGTCCGGGCATGGCAGTCTCCTGTTGGGTTCACGTTTTTATCGCAGCCGAACAGCTTAGCACGCGCTGCGTGACCCGTCGCAACAAAACCCTGCCCTCACCAGGTGTCTATGCTGGCACCAGCGCCCAAGGGCTCAATACGCCCCGCTTGCAGGCCGCGCAGCAGCCAGACGCGGGTTTCTGCCGGGTCGATGACCGCATCAATCTCCAGTGTGGCCGCCATGTGGATGGCGCTGCCCCGGTCGTACTGCTGCGCCACCAGCTGGTCGTACAGTGCCTGGCGCTCGGCGCCTTCGGGCACGGACTCCAGTTCCTTCTTGAAACCCAGACGCACGGCGCCTTCCAGCCCCATGGCACCAAACTCGCCAGTGGGCCAGGCCACGGTAAACAGCGGGGAATGAAAGCCACCTGCTGTCATGGCCATGGCACCCAGGCCATAGCCCTTGCGCAACACCACGCTCAGATACGGCACCCGCAGGTGCGCCGCTGCAATGAAAAGGCGGCTGACATGGCGTACCTGGGCAGAGGCCTCTGTGTCTGGCCCGACCATAAAGCCCGGGGTATCGACGAGGCTCACCAGCGGCAAGCCATGGGCATTGCACAGTTGCATGAAGCGCGCGGCCTTGTCGGCGGCGTCGGCATCGATGGCGCCACCCAGGTGCAGGGGATTGTTGGCCAGCAAGCCCACGGGGCGTCCTTCTATGCGGGCCAGCGCGGTGTGAATGCCTTTGCCAAAACCCGTGCGCAGTTCCAGAAGGGAGTCCACATCGGCAATGCCTTGAAGCGCCAGGCGGGTGTCGTAGACGCGCAGGCGGTTTTCGGGCACCACATCGCGCAGGGCGAACGGCGGGGGCGCGGTGAATTCTTCCTGTGGCCCCTGGAAGAATGACAGGTAGTGCCGCGCCGCAGCCACCGCCTGCGCCTCATCCTCAACCAGAATGTCGATCACGCCATTGCCATGCTGCACGGCAGAGGGGCCAATTTGCTCCGGCTTGAACACACCCAGTCCACCCCCCTCCACCATGGCCGGGCCGCCCATACCGATGTTGCTGCTCTGGGTGGCGATGATCACGTCGCTGCAACCCAGCAGCGCGGCATTGCCCGCAAAGCAACGCCCGGCCGCTATGCCCACCACCGGCACCTGGCCGTTGAGCCGGGCAAAGCTGGCAAAGGTGCCCACATGCAGCCCAGCCACGATGGGCATGTCCACATCACCCGGGCGGCCACCTCCACCCTCGGCAAAAAGCACCACTGGCAGCCTGTTCTGCAGGGCCAGGCCCAGCATGCGGTCAGTCTTCTGGTGGTTGCGCATGCCCTGCGTGCCCGCCAGCACGGTAGCGTCGTAGGCCATGGCCACCACCTGGTGGCCGTTGATGCTGCCAATGCCCGTGACCATGCCATCGGCCGGGGTGTTCTGGATCAGGTCTTCCTCGCTTCGGCGGCGGCTCTGTGCCGCAACCGCCAGCGCGCCGTATTCGATGAAACTGCCGGGATCGCACAGGTCGGCCATGTTCTCCCGCGCGCTGCGAAGGCCCTGGGCGTGGCGTTTGGCCATGGCTTCGGAGCGGCTGGCATCCAGCGTGAAAGCCTGGCGATTCAGAAGGCGCTGCAGGTCAGCGCGCGGCGCGTCTACGTTGCCCATTGGCGCGGCGGCAGCCGTTTCGGGTGGCACGCCGTGCGCCAAGGGCATTTTCCCATCTTCTTGAGCATTTCCGGGCTCTAGCCCTTGTGGAATATGCGCAAGACGCTCTGAAAGTAATAGCAATTCATTCTCCGCCACCATGTCCCCCACAGCGAACAGCAGTTCGGACACCCTGCCGTCATGGGTTGCACGCACCTCGTGCTCCATCTTCATGGCTTCCAGAATGGCCACCACGTCACCGGCGTGCACGGGGTCACCAGGCGCGACCAGCCATTGAACGATCTGGGCCTGTAAGGGGGAGCGGATTTGCAGCATGCGGCATTGTGCGACACGGTCTGCACGCCGGGCGTCAAGCGGGTGACAATGGCGCCATGCAACACACACCCCTGATCGAGATGACGCGCGGCGGCACGCTGGAGAACCAGCACTTTGGCTCGGTGGCCGTGGTCAACACGCGCGGTCAGCTGCGCGCATTTGCCGGCAACCCGCACTGGCTGACCTTTACCCGCTCCACCCTGAAAGCGCTGCAGGCCCTGCCCTTCATGGAGGCCGGTGGCCCGGCACACTTTGGTTTCACGTCCGATCACATTGCCATGCTGTGCGCCAGCCACAGTGGCGAGGCCATGCATGTGCAGGCCGCCCAGCAAATGCTGGAGAAAGCAGACCAGACCTACAAGACCCTGCGCTGCGGTTGCCACGTGCCCTACCACTTCGAGACTGCGGGCAAAGCCCCTGCCCCTGGAGAGACGTTTGACGAGCGCTACAACAACTGCAGCGGCAAGCACGCGGGCTTTGTCGCCTATTGCGTGCAGCACGGCCACAGCCTGGACAACTACGAAGCGTTCGACCACCCGCTGCAGCAAGCCATTCGCCGCGATGTGGCGCGCGCGGTCGGTATGGACGCCAGCGACCTGAAGGCCGGTGTGGACGGCTGCTCGGCACCGAATTACGCCATGCCCTTGTCCAAACTGGCCACCGGCTATGCACGGCTGGCCAGCGGGTTGCAGGACAGCGAGTTGGGTGCCAGCTTTGTGCAGCTGCGCGATGCCATGACCGCTCGCCCCGACCTGGTCAGCGGAACCGGCCGCAATGATCTGGCTTTCATGCAGGCCGGTGGTGGTGACTGGGTGACCAAGGTCGGTGCCGACGGCGTGCAGGTGGTGGGCAGCACCAGAAGGGGCGAGGCGTTTGCGCTGAAGATCATCGACGCCAACAAACCCGCCCTGTTTGCCGCCAGCGTGGAAGTGATGGAGCAACTGGGCTGGCTAAACGATAGCCAGCGTGAAGCACTCAAACCCTGGCGCGCCCAGCCCATCATCAATGCGCGCGGCTTGCTGGTGGGTGAGCGCCGCCCTGCCTTCACCCTGCAAACACCCTGAAAACCAAGCACCCATGAACAACCGCATCAGCCTGATCAGCATCCGCGTTGCAGCTTCTGTGGTCAGCAGGGGATGGGTTGGGGCGCAAGGAGTCATAGGATTTGACGCCGTGGATGTCTTTTGTGGGCTGCAAGCCGACTTTGCCGACGCTCTGAAGCAGTCACTCAAAAGGCAGGTTAACGTTCGAGTTAGGCCGCATTCGCGACAAGCGCGCAGTTGATGGCATCAAGCACCACAACATCATTCACGAAGTCGGCAACCCTCGGCGTGGGTGATTCTGGAAACTGGTCAGTTTCCCCGACAACGGCCACAAAGGCACAGCCTGCATCTTTGGCGGCCTTAAGGTCTGCAGTGGCGTCCCCGAAGAAGACCACATCCATGTGCCCAACGCGTCGTGAGACGTCCTGCAGGGCTTGGGTTTTGGATGTCGGGGCTCCGTACGCTCTTTCAAAGCGTTTTTCCAGACCCGCTATCTGGAGCTGGCGTTCCACTTCTTCCAGCGGAGCTGATGAGCAGACAAAGCACTGGGATGACGAGCGCTCGAGAAAGGACTTGATGCCTGGCGTGACGACAGGGTCTGCTAGAACAACTCGTAGAGCAACCTCATACTTCTGGAGAAGGGCTTGCAGCTCTGCACCGGAAGGTGTTCGACCAAAGCACCTCTCGTAGACACGTGTCAATTTCTGCCCACGTGGTACGCCGCTCATGCTCATGATTTCGTCGGAGGCAACTTCCTTCGTAGCCCCAGGGAACAGGCTCAGCATGGCGTCATGCTTTGGTCTCGTGGTTCGAAATATGACACCGTCCATGTCGAAGGCGATGGCGTAGCTGGGTGGTTGCATCATGCGGCTTAACGTTTTAGGCCACCGGCACGCAACACACGCCGCAAAGCGGCAAACTGATGTTGCTTGGTCGAGTGGGCCGCCATGTTAGGTGTCATTGCTTAAGAGCCTAAAAGGCTTCAGTGTTGAACTACTTGCACCTTCACGAGCCTACCCTCTGGATTGAAGTGAACGTCCAGCGTGTCAAAGTCAATGCGAAGGCCGCTGCACATGCCAAGGAAGTACTCGTTGCTGTCGGCTCTATTGAAATCTGGCGCTCCCAGCAGCCTCTCAACTTCCGCCTTCGTTAGACCAGCACGAAGTATGTTGGTCTTGATGTCATGTGCCATTCCGCCTCTGTAGCACGAGGAGTCGTCTGTCTTCTTATTCAATGACTTCCATTCAACTTCATTGAAGCTAGACGTGCGGAAAATACCGCCGTTGAAAAGCCAGTACTGCCAACCAACGAACGCGACTGCAAGAACTCCAGCACTTTTGACCAGTGCCCAGGTGATTCGCCAAGGAGTCCAAGATTTGCGAGCGAGAGTACTCATTCTTTGTGACGCCTAACCTGGCAGCGAATTTTTGAGATTAGCCATGTAAATCAAGTACTTGAGCCTGAAGACTCGCTAAATGTACAGGTATATTGAAAAAGGAAGAGTCGCCGAGTACCTCAGCGCGGTTTGAAGAGGCCCAAGTAAGTTGGACGCACAAGCCGAGCGACCGCTTCCGCTGCATACCCGAATTACAACGGTATGCCGGGGACGGAAGCAATGCGTCTTAAGCAGGCATAGCCATACCCTCCCGTTACGCGAAAAGCCCAGTGCAATTGACCTTCAGACAGACGCTGCCCCCCCCGGCGGCCAAGTGTGCGCCATCGAGATCAAACACTCCACCCCGCCCAAGCTGGGCAAGGGTTTTATCGAGGTGTTGGATGTGCGCCAACGTCAATCCAGCTTTGTGATTAACCCGGTGAGCGAGCCCTTTGCGCTGCTCCACTGTGCCAAGTTGTTGCCCTTGAGCCATATCGCCAAAATGTGGCAACCAAATCAGCCTCTAGCCCTTGCAGTACCTGCGTGAGCAGCTATTTAATCAGGAGTATTTTTCGCTGGCGAACATTGCGGCGGTCGCTGTCACTCTGGCGTGCCGCACCCATGGCAATTCAACGAAGGGGCCGACAAACCAATGTTTGACGACACAGAAAGCCTTGGTGAAAATGCATTCAAATATGTAGAATGAATGCGTAGAGTGCATTTTAATGAGGTGATGTCATGGCAATGTTGACCGTACGCAATCTGCCCGACGACGTGCATCGCGCGTTGCGGGTGCAGGCTGCCCTGCATGGGCGCAGCACCGAGGCCGAAGTCCGCGAGATTCTGGCCTTCGCCGTCAAACCTGAGACGCGCGTTCGCTTGGGTGATGCTCTCGCGGCGCTGGGGCGCAAGGTCGGGCTGACCAACGAGGATTTTGAAGTCTTCCAACAAGTGAGAGACAAAACCCCGGCCGAGCCGCTGAGGTTTGAATGATCGTCCTTGACACCAACGTGGTTTCCGAGGCGATGAAACCAGAGCCACACCCGGCTGTGCGGGCTTGGCTGAATGAGCAAGCCGCCCAAACGCTGTATCTGTCCAGCGTGACCTTGGCCGAGTTGCTGTTTGGTATTGGGGCGCTCCCGGCTGGCAAGCGCCGGGACATGCTGGCACAGACGCTTGACGGTCTGATGGGGCTGTTCAGGGATCGGGTGCTTCCCTTTGATGTCGATGCAGCACGTCGCTATGCCGAGCTGGCCGTGACAGCCAAGGCCGCCGGGCGAGGTTTTCCAACACCAGACGGTTACATTGCCGCGATAGCCGCCTCGCGGGGGTTCATCGTGGCATCACGCGATACGGCACCCTATGAGGCCGCCAATGTCGCCGCCATCAATCCGTGGGAAGCGTGAAGGGGTGGCCCATCACCCGATTTGGCGCAATTTCTTGAGAGTATTCGGGCTGCAAACGCCCTGAAAGCCGAGCAACCATGAACACCCTTATCAGCCTGATTGGCGCACCCACCGACATTGGCGCTGGCAGCCGTGGCGCCAGCATGGGGCCAGAAGCCCTGCGCGTAGCCCACATGGCCGCTGTATTGCAGCAGCAAGGTCTGGACGTACTGGATCGCGGCAACCTGACGGGGCCCAATAACCCCTGGCTGCCCCCGGTTGACGGCTACCGCCATCTGGCCGAGGTCACCGCCTGGAACCAGGCCGTGCACGACGCCGTGTACGCCGAGCTGCAGGGCGGGCGCCTGCCCATCCTGCTCGGTGGGGACCACTGCCTGGGTATTGGCTCCATCAGCGCAGTGGCCCGCCACTGCCGCACGGTGGGCAAGAAACTGCGGGTGCTGTGGCTGGATGCGCATGCCGACTTCAACACCAACACCTTGACTCCCAGCGGCAATATCCATGGCATGCCAGTGGCCTGCCTGTGCGGCCACGGCCCCCAGGCACTGGTTGAGATGAGCGGCCACGTCCCCGCCATTTCGCCCAAATGGGTGCGCCAGATCGGCATCCGCAGCGTGGACGAGGGCGAGAAACGCTTTGTGCACGAGCAGGATCTGGAAGTATTCGACATGCGCTACATCGACGAGATGGGCATGCGCGCCGCTATGGAGCTCGCATTGGCGCTGGTGGATGCCAACACCCACTTGCACGTGAGCTTTGATGTCGATTTTTTGGACCCCGACATCGCACCCGGCGTGGGCACCACCGTGCGGGGTGGCCCCAACTACCGTGAGGCCCAGCTGTGCATGGAGATGATTGCCGACACCGGCCACCTGGCCTCGCTGGATGTGATGGAACTCAACCCCGCGCTGGATGAGCGCAACCGAACCGCGCTGGTGGCGGTGGACCTGATTGCTTCGCTCTTTGGCAAGAGCACGCTGATGCGCAAATAAAGGAAATCGACTGTGATGCAATGGATTTTTTTTGGGCTGGCGCTTGCGCTGGCCATCTGGTTTCTGGGCGCCCGCGCGTTGCGTGGGCCGGACCTGCAGGCGTTTGACGGCACCCGGCACGGCGGCGCGGGCTCCCGGCGTACGCGCTTTTCCAATGGGCCACATCTGAACGACGAACACCGCGCGGTGATCGCATCGATGGGGGGCATTGCATCCACCCTGAAGGGGACGCCCCATTCACAACACCTGGGCCTGCTGCGCGACTACATGGACAACATGACGGCGGGCAAAGCCTTTGACGCACAGTTCACGCCGGTGGATGCGGGTGGCGTGTCGGCTGAATGGGTGCTGGCACCCGGTGCAGACCCCAAGCGGCGCACACTCTATATTCACGGCGGAGCCTGGATGATGGGCAGCCCGCGCAGTCACCGGGTCATCACGACGCGGTTCTCGGAAATCACCGGCGGCGCGGTACTGGCCATTGACTACCGGCTGATGCCCGAACACCCCCGCATGTCGGGCATTGAAGATTGCCGCAGCGCCTACCGCTGGATGCTGGATAACGGGCCGGAAGGCGCAACCCCGGCCAATGCCATCTTTGTGGCCGGTGACTCGGCTGGAGGCAACCTCACGTTGTCGCTTATCGCCTGGGTGCGGGATCAGAGCCTGCGCGCACCCAATGCTGCGGTGGCACTGTCACCGGCGACCGACGGCACGCTGGGCAGCCCCAGCCTGCGCGCCAACATCAAAACCGACGCCATGTTGGGACCGTTGTTTGGACCCTTGTCGCGCGTGCCGCGCGCGGTGCTGCTGTGGATGGCCTGGTTTCGGCACCGCATCCGCCCGAATGATCCGCTGGTGTCACCCGTATTCGGCGACCTGGCCGGACTGCCCCCACTGCTGATACACGCCAGCGACATTGAAATGCTGGTAGACGACAGCGTGCGCTATGCCAACAAGGCCAGCGCGGCGGGCTCACCGGTTACCCTGCAAACTTGGAACCACGTGGTGCATGTGTGGCACATCTTCAACCCGGAACTGACCGAAGCGCGCCAGGCCTTTGACGAGATTGGCCGCTTCATCCAGCTCCACGCGCCGAGAAAATAATCTATTTTTCAGGGTATAGCACCACTTGCACGTAGTTGTCGCTCTTCAGGTAGCGCTGCGCCGCGCCTTTGATGTCGTCCACGGTTAGGGCTGACACCTGCTTCTCGTAGTCCAGCAATAGGGCGGGGTCGGTCTTGTACAACTCTGCAGTCTGCAGTTTGCCCATCCAGTAGCGGTTTTCGCGCAGGTTTTCGCGGTGCTTGGTCAGCCAGTTCTGTTTGACCTTGGCCAGATCGGAGGCTTCAGGACCGGCCTCCTGGATCTTCCGGATTTCTCCAAAGGCTGCCGCCACCACCTTGTCCACATTTTCCGGTGCACAGGGTAAGGACATGCCCAGCATGAAGTTGCCATACGGGTCACGCCCCAGGCCGCCGCGCATGCCCCCACCGTAGATCAGCGTGAGTTTCTCGCGCAGCACGTCGATGATCTTGATGTTGAGCACCTCAACCAGAGCCGACACCCGCATTTGCTCGGTCTCCGAATACGCTGCAGCCCCCGCGAAGTTGATGGAGACCAGACTCTTGGGCTCGCTGCCGGCCCGCACGTCCTTCTTCACCACACCCGAGACCGGGCGCATGCCGAGGTCGAAATAGGAGGCCGAAATATCCGACGTGGGCAAGCTGCCCAGGTACCGGGCCACCAGTGGCTTGATGACGGATGTCGAGAAGCTGCCCACCAGCAGAAAGGTCATGCCCTTGGCGCTGGCAAACCGCTGCTGGTAAATGGCCCTTACACGCTCCAGGCTGAGCTGGTCAAAATGGGCCGGGCGCGGCGTCAGCCAGGTACGCGGGTGGGAGCCGTAGAGCGTGGTCTGCAACGCATCGGAAAAAACCGACTCCGGACGTGCGGTGGCATTGCGGGCGGCATCCTGTGCGCGGCTGACATAGGACTGGAACAGCGCGGGGTCCACCCGCGGGTTACCAAACTTCAGGGTCAGCAGCTGCAACATGGTTTCCAGATCCGCTGGGCTGGACGACGCGCTCACGTTTTCGGTGAGGCCGCCCAGGCCCGCGTTGACCGATGCAACTTTGCCTGCCAGCATTTTCTGCAATTCAGTCGGTGTAAATCCACCCAGACCCATGGCAGAAACGATTGAGCTGGCATAGCCTGCGTTGTACATGTCCGCCTGGTCGAACAGCGACTGCCCTCCGAACCGGGTGGCGCTGAGCAGTATCTCGTCGTTCTTGAAATCGGTCGGCTTGAGGATGACCTTGACACCATTGGATAGGTCCCACTCGGTCACACCCAGCGCGGCATTCTGGCGCTCGGCCAACACAGTGCCCCCGGTGGGCAGGGTTGCCAGCAGGCTGGACGCCAGGGCCTTCTCTACGTTGGCGCTCACGGTTTTTTGCTCGGCGGCTACCACGCTGGCCAGCAATTGGGGCTCTGCGGGTGCTGGGGCGTCGGTCTTGGTGGTTCCGGTGTAGATCACCAGCTTGGCTGCTTTTTCGGGAATGACCGACCGCGCAAACGCGTTCACATCCGCCAGACCAATGGTGGGCAGCAGGGCGCGGGTATAGGCCAGTTCATTTTCAATGCCTGGAATGGTTTCGCTCTCCAGAAAATTGCGCAAGTATTCGGCTGCGTAACGGGCTGAGTCGGTCTTTTCGCGCTCGGCAAAAGCGTTTTCGACATTGCGTAACGTATCTTTTTTGCTGCGTTCCAGTTCCGCTTCGCTAAAGCCGAACTGGCGTGCGCGTGCGTTCTCCTGCACCAGGGCATCTGCTGCGGGCTCCACACCCTGGCGGCCCAGCATGGCACCGGATTGAAACGAACGGTAACCGGGTACCAGACGGCTGACGCTGCTGCCCCCGCCGACGAAAGGCGGGTTGGCTTTTTGTGTGAGCTCTTGCATGCGTTGGCCCAGCATGGCGCCAAACAGCTGCTCCACCATGGACTGCCGGTAGTCACCCAAGGTGGTCACCGTGGGCGCGGCCTGCACCGGGTAGCGGATCATCATGACGTTGTTGGTGGCTTCACGGTCTGTCACCACCACGGCTTCCGAATCTCCACGCGCGGGAATGGTGGGGTAGGTGCGGGGGCGCTCGTTCTGCGGGTTCTTGAGCTTGCCGAAGTGGGACTCCACCAGAGTCCGAGCAGCGGCAACCTCGATGTCGCCCACCACCACCACGGCCATCAGATTGGGGCGGTACCAGTCCCTGTAAAACCGCTTGATGGCGTCGTACTGAAAACCCTTGAGACTGTCTTCAGTGCCAATGGGCAGGCGCTTGGCATAGGATGAGCCGCTGAAAATCTTGGGCAGCACCACCTTGTTCATGCGGTCCTGCGCACCCTTGCCCAGGCGCAACTCTTCCAGCACGATGGCACGCTCCAGCTCTATGTCCGCGTCCACAAAGCTCACGCCGTGCGCCCAGTCCTCCAGCACCAGAAAACCCTTTTCAATGTTCTCGGGCTTGTCGGTCGGAATCGGCAGGATGTAGACCGTTTCATTGAAGCCGGTGTAGGCATTCAGGTCGGCACCAAATTTGAGTCCGATAGACTGCAGGTAAGACACCAGTTCATGCTTCTTGAAATGGGTCGAGCCATTGAATGCCATGTGCTCGGTGAAGTGGGCCAGGCCCAACTGGTCTTCGTCTTCCAGGA
>DAOQRI010000019.1:0-14211 GCA_035355475.1 Rhodoferax sp.
AATGCGCCATTGGCATCCACCTACTTCAACATGCGCAAGACCACCATTTACGGCGGCTCCAACGAAGTACAACGCAACATCGTTTCACAGACCGTTCTGAGCTGATAGCCCCAGGAGATAGACATGGATTTTGATTTTTCTGACGACCAGGTTCAACTCGGCGACGCTGTGCGCAAATGGGTGGACAAGGGCTATACCTTCGAACGCCGCCGTGCCGGCGAAAAGGCTGGCGGCTTTGACCGCGCGGCCTGGAGCGAAATTGCCGAACTGGGCCTGTGCGGCCTGTACGTCCCCGAGGACAAGGGTGGCCTGGGCATGGGTCCGGTCGAAGGCATGGTGGTGATGGAGGAGCTGGGGCGCGGCAATGTGCTCGAGCCGCTTGCCCAGTCCCTTATCGCTGGTGGCGTGGTGGCGGGCTATGCCGATGCCGCCACCAAGGCCGCCTGGCTGCCAAAAATTGCCAGCGGCGAAGCCTTGGTGGTACTAGCCTACCAGGAGCGTGCAGCCCGCTACAGGCTCGATAAATGCGAGGCAAAAGCCACGCAAGCCCCCGGTGGCTATGTAGTGAACGCTACAAAAAGCGTAGTACCTGTTGGCGATCAGGCCGACGCCTTCATTGTGCCCGCCAAAGTCAACAGCCAGCTGGCGCTGTTCCTGGTAGAGCGCCTGGGCGCCGGTGTCACCACTCGGGGCTACTGCACGCAAGACGGCAGCCGCGCGGCCGAAGTCGTGTTGAAGAACGCGCCCGCCACACTGATCACACAAGACGGCCTCACCGCTTTGGAGCACGCCATAGACATTGGTATTGCGGCCACTTGTGCCGAAGCCGTGGGCGTCATGGACAAGACCATGGCCATCACCGCTGAATACCTGAATACGCGCAAGCAGTTTGGCGTGGTTATCAGCAGCTTCCAGGCCCTGCGCCACCGTGCTGCCGACATGAAGATGCAGCTGGAACTGGCACGCTCGATGAGCTACTACGCCAACCTCAAGCTCAACGCGCCAGCGCCCGAGCGCCGTGCGGCCATGGCACGCGCCAAGTACCAGTTGGGCCAAAGCATGCGTTATGTGGGGCAGCAGGCGGTGCAGTTACATGGCGGCATTGGCGTGACGGACGAATACATCGTGAGCCACTACTTCCGAAAGCTCACACAGCTTGAAATGACCTTTGGCGACAGCATGCACCATCTGGGCGAAGTGTCTGTGCGCATGCAGGACACGGCGGGGGTGTTTGCCTGAGGCGCGTTTTGCACTCTGCCAAAATCCCTCCAACCGGAGGGTTTTTTTTGCGCTCCAGCAGTTGAAGAGCCAAATTGCTCACATGCTCCCCTCTTCATTCATACACCAGGAAAACACCCATGAAATCCAGAGCCGCCGTAGCCTTTGCCGCAGGGCAACCGCTTCAAATTGTCGAGATTGACGTTGAGCCGCCCCGTGCCGGCGAAGTGCTGGTTCGCATCACCCACACCGCCGTGTGCCACACCGATGCCTACACGCTTAGCGGCGATGACCCCGAGGGCGTGTTCCCTGCCGTGCTGGGCCACGAAGGTGGCGGCATCGTGGTGGAAGTGGGTGCCGGTGTGACCAGCGTGCAACCGGGCGACCACGTGATCCCGCTCTACACGGCGGAGTGCCGCGAATGCAAGTTTTGCAAATCCGGTAAGACCAATCTGTGCCAGAAGGTGCGTGCCACGCAGGGAAAGGGTTTGATGCCTGACGGTACCAGCCGCTTCTCCTACCAGGGCAAGCCCCTCTACCACTACATGGGGACCAGCACGTTCAGCGAATACACCGTGGTACCAGAAATATCGCTGGCCAAGATCAACCCCGCAGCGCCGCTGGAAAAAATGTGTTTGCTGGGCTGTGGTGTCACTACTGGCATAGGGGCCGTTCACAACACGGCCAAGGTCAAAGAGGGTGACACGGTAGCGGTGTTTGGCCTCGGTGGCATTGGCTTGGCCGTCATTCAAGGTGCGCGCCAGGCCAAGGCCGGGCGCATCATCGCCATTGACTTGAACCCCGACAAGTTCGGCTTGGCCAAAGTGATGGGCGCCACAGACTGCATCAACCCCAAAGACCACAGCAAGCCGATTCAGGACGTCATTGTGGAAATGACCGATGGCGGCGTGGACTTCAGCTTTGAATGCATTGGCAATGTCCATGTGATGCGCTCCGCTCTGGAGTGCTGCCACAAGGGTTGGGGCGAAAGCATCATCATTGGCGTGGCAGGTGCGGGCCAGGAGATTTCCACGCGACCCTTCCAACTGGTCACCGGCCGTGTCTGGCGTGGCAGTGCGTTTGGCGGCGTCAAGGGGCGTACACAGCTTCCAGGCATGGTGGAAGACGCGATGCGGGGCGACATTCAACTGGACCCGTTCATCACCCATACCATGCCGCTGGATCGCATCAACGAGGCGTTTGAACTGATGCACGACGGCAAGTCCATCCGCACCGTCATCCATTTCTAAAACGCCGCCATGTCACTAAAACGTGTCGAACAACGCGCCTGCTTTGGCGGGCAGCAAGAAGTCTGGAGCCACGCATCGCCGGTACTGGGATGCGACATGCGCTTTGGCATTTACCTGCCACCACAGACACAGATCGAGCGGTGCCCTGTGCTGTACTGGCTGTCGGGCTTAACCTGCAACGAGCAGAATTTCATCACCAAGGCTGGCGCACAGCGCTACGCCGCGGAGCATGGCGTGATTGTGGTGGTGCCCGACACCAGCCCGCGCGGTGAAGCCGTGGCGGACGACCCTAAAAGCTACGACCTGGGCCAGGGCGCAGGCTTCTACCTCAACGCGACCCAATCGCCTTGGGCCTCAAACTACCGCATGCACGATTACGTAGTGCAGGAGTTGCCCGCCTTGGTGGAGGCGCATTTCCCCGCAACGCAGGCACGCGCCATCAGTGGCCATTCCATGGGTGGTCATGGTGCGCTGGTCTGTGCACTCAAAAACCCGGGCCGCTTTAAGAGCGTGTCGGCGTTTTCACCCATCGTGGCACCCAGCCAGGTGCCTTGGGGCGAAAAGGCCTTCACCGCCTACCTGGGGGAAGACCGTTCGGCATGGACGGAGTGGGACGCCTGCGAGCTGGTGGGCAAAGCCAGTGAACGGCTGCTGTTGTGGATCGACCAGGGCGAGGCCGATGAATTCCTGGGCACGCAACTCAAACCCGAACTGCTCAGCAAAGCATGCCGCGACGCGGGGCACCCCTTGCATCTGAATATGCGCCCCGGTTACGACCACAGCTACTATTTCATAGCCAGTTTTATTGGCGAGCACATGGCGCACCATGCCAGGGCACTGAAGGGCTGAATGCGGCAGGTCAAGGACTGCACACACCAAGCGGTGCTACGATGAATTCCTGAGCACATTCAACTACCCACAGGACTCAACATGGCATCCGGAAAAATTTTGGTAGCACAGGGTGGCGGCCCCACCGCCGTCATCAACCAGTCTCTGGTGGGCGTGGCGCTGGAGGCACGGCGTTTTCGTGATATTGAGCATGTGTATGGCGCCCGTCATGGCGTACGCGGCATCATCAACGAAGACTTTGTGCACCTGACCCAGGAAACCAGCCACAACCTGGAAATGGTGGCCAACACTCCGTCCAGCGCTCTGGGCTCCACACGCGACAAGCCCGATATCAAATACTGCCAGGAAATCTTCAAGGTGCTACAGGCACATGAAATCGGGCACTTTTTCTATATCGGCGGCAATGACTCGTCAGACACCGTGCGCATCGTCAGCGAAGAAGCGCGCAAGGCCAATTACCCGCTGCGCAGCATCCACATTCCCAAGACCATTGACAACGATCTGGTGGGCAATGACCACACACCCGGTTTTCCTTCTGCCGCGCGATTCGTCGCCCAAGCCTTTGCCGGTGCCAACCTGGACAACGCCGCTCTGCCCGGAGTTTATGTAGCCGTTGTGATGGGGCGCCATGCCGGTTTTTTGACCGCCGCTTCGGCGCTGGGCAAGAAGTTTGCCGATGACGGCCCGCACCTGATTTACCTCCCTGAGCGCACGTTTGACCTCGACCGTTTTCTGGCCGACGTCAAAGCCACCTACGATCGCCTGGGCCGCTGTGTGATCGCCGTATCCGAGGGCATACACGACGCATCAGGCGCGCCCATTGCAGCCCAACTGGCCAAAGATCTGGAGCACGACGCGCACGGCAACCTGCAACTCTCCGGTAGCGGTGCGCTGGCCGATTTGCTGTGTGAGGAAATCAAGAGCAAGCTGGGCATCAAGCGGGTCCGCGGCGATACATTGGGTTACCTGCAACGCTCATTCATTGGCTGCGTGTCCGACGTGGATCAACGCGAAGCCCGTGAGGTTGGCGAGAAAGCCGTGCAGTTTGCGATGTGGGGCGACCGCGACGGCTCGGTCGCAATCAAGCGCACCGGGTTCTATTCGGTTGACTATGAACTGTTGCCACTTGAAGCCGTGGCGGGCAAGACACGCGTTATGGAAGACGCATTCATCACACCCAATGGTACGGACGTGACCGACGCCTTCCGTCTCTATTTGCGCCCCTTGTTGGGCTCCGGCATGCCCGACGCATTCAGGCTTCGCACCAACCCGGTGGCCAAGGTTTTGCGACCTGGCTGAATTTCAATCGGCCATGGCCAATTCATCGGCCACCATGATTTTTTCAATCGCCCGGCCCACGATGGCCTCATGGTCGAGCAGCCGAATTTCACCCGCACGCAGCATGTTGGTCACTTCCCGTTCGGAGCGAACAAATGCTTCATAGCCTTCGCGGTTGGTAAAGAGAAGGCGCGTTCGCATGGGGCTGACCCAGCTCAGGCGACAACGGACCTGGGCGCCCGCCTCCAGCGTGATGTCAAACCACATGCCACGCTGAAAGCCCTGCACTTGGGTGTCAAACCCATCTTCCAACGCGAACTGTGTCGCTGCCCGACGTGCGTCGAGCTGTTGCATCGCGGCTTTACCTTCCTTCTCTTCCAAGGCGGCACTTCCAGTATCCAGCGGCATGGGTTGCGTCAAGCGAATAGCCAGGGTATGCGTTGTGATGAGCCTGCGCGTAAAGTCTGCACGTGGTTTGCCATTCCATTCGATCGTATCCAGGCCCAGGTTGAGCTGGCGCACCATTTCGGGCAAGATGGCCACGAGCTGGCGGCGGTCTTCGGGTGTCGTCTTGGGTTGCACAGACCAGATCAACTGCTCCATGGTGGTGAGCGTTTGCGCAAAGCCCTTGTCCCGCGTGGATTCGTCCATCCAGGCGCGGGCCATGACCTGGCGCCAAGGGTTTGTCAGGAATGGCAGCAGAAATGCGGCCAGCGGCGCGTCGGCGGATAGCGCCTGAATGCGGGCGTGCACCACATCGTCTACATGGGCGAGCGCCTGATCCAGCGATTCGCCTTGACGCTCTTTTTGTGCAACCGGCTCCACACGTGCACGGGCCTGCTGCTCGGTCTCAAACAGAAATTCGGTGAATTCCTTCAACAGATCAACGAACAGGCTCAGGTCATCTTCAAATTCCGTTAGTACCCGCTGCACGGTGTGTTCAATACGCAAGTACAAGGGATCGTGCTCGCCCTTTGCCGGCATCCAGGCCACTGAAGCCCCAGCCAGTGAGTCGACCAACTGGCGCGCCGGATGCTGCGCCGTGAGGAAAAAGTCGCGGTCTATCATGGCCGCCTTGAGCACCGGAATCTGCAGGCGCCCGATGATGACTTTCATCTGCATCGGAATGGCACGGTCGGCAAACACATAGTCAAACACTTCAGCCAGCGCATCGACGGTTCCACGATCCAGTTCTGGCGCTCGGCGGATTTCGTCGTGGTCACGCATCTGACGCAACACATTGGCTTGCGCAGGTGCCTGCCCGCTCGACCATTGATGCGATTGCGCTGCGCTGGCGTCAGCTTGAAGGCCTCCCAAGAAGCCCATCAGCGCAGGACTGGCCGCCTCCATTACTGGTCGCGCAGCGGCCTCTCCATCCGAAAAGTCACCCACGCCGCCCGGTCCGCCGGACGGCTTGCCCAGTCCCAGTCTTTGCAAGAACTGCCGGGCATGTGCGGCCACCGTTCGGCCAACCGGCGCCAAAGCCCCCCATGCGGAACCCGCGCCGCTGTCAACTGGTGCGAATTCTGAATGGCGCGAAGTTGGCAAATCCAGCGGCACTGGTGCGCTCGCAGTCTGGCGCACGCGCAATGCTCGCTGCGCCGGCACACCCGCCTTGAGCAACGTGGCGTTCAACTCGACATACAGCGGCGCAAGGTCCAGCCACGAAGCAGGCTGTAACGATTGCGCCAGGTCATTCGTGGCCTCGGGATCCCACCCGCATTGTTCCCAGGCCGCTATGAAGGCGCGCAACAGGACAACCGGTTGAAACGGGTTGTCATGGATCGACGTGGACTCGCGCCCAAAAAGCACACTCAAACGTTGGGTCAAAGGCTCCAGCGTGGACTCGTAGCGGGCACCAAACCGTTGCCCAATACGGTCCAACAGCAGCACGCGTTCAACCTCCCCCACGTCGATCAGACTCAAACTCATGCCATGCATCGCGTCGTCGGCGTTACTGGGCTGCGCAGGTCGGGCTTGCAGGGGCAAGATCGTGCCCAGCTCTTCGCTCAGTGCCGCGGCCAGAGATTTTTGAAACGCTTCGTTGAACTGGCCGGCGTAGCGACCCAGCAGCAAATGCGCAGAACGCAAATTCTGCCCCTGCCCCAAGGGTGGCTTGGCATCCACCAGTTCCATCAGATGCGAGCGCACCATCTCCAGCGTTCTGGACTCATGCTCGGCAAAATACGCTAGGGTTTGTGCAATCAGCATGCGCGCCAGGCGCGCGATCTGGCCCGCTTGCCGCTGCTGGCCAGCAAGGGCGTTTGGCTTAGATGTCAAACTGGAGTTCACCAGACCATTGTGGGTGATTTACCGCCAGAGACAGCCCCTGCAATCCACCCTACAGGCTTGAAAAAGCCGCTGAAGCCGCAAAAAGATGTAATGACTTGTAACCAGCGACCCGATGCGCAATTTCTGTCACGCCAGCAGGCGCGACGATTTGGGAACATGGGCCATCAGAAACTCCATCTGGTCAGCCAGAATGCGACGGTTGCGCAAAATGAAGTCTTCCCACAGACTGGGCACATAGGGCGTGTACAACAGCGGCATGTTCGCCTGCTCGGGGGTGCGATGGCTCTTGCGATGGTTGCAGGGCTTGCAAGCAGTCACCACGTTCATCCAGGTGTCCACTCCCTTTTGTGCGAACGGGATGATGTGCTCGCGCGTCAGTTCCTGCTCGTGAAACCGGTTGCCGCAATAGGCGCACACACAGCGGTCGCGGTCAAACAATTTGCCATTGGTCAGGCCCGGACGCATGCTGAAAGGGTTGATGCTGGGTACGCCCTTGGTGCCAATGATGCTGTTGACACGAATAATGGACTGCAGTCCGGTTACCGCGTTGTACCCACCATGGAACACCGCCACTTCGCCGCCCGATTCCCAACGCACCTCATCGGCTGCATAGTGAATGACCGCTTGCTCGAGCGATATCCACGATTGCGGCAGCCCCTGGGCCGACAACTTCAAGACTTTCAAAACACGCCCTCCTGTTACGGTTAAAACAACCAACCACCGGAAATGCACATCTCTGCAGCCCTGCCCCTCGCGCATGTGGAGCGCTGCTGCGTCACAATATACCCTCTTTCTGTGACAACTTGGCGTCTGGCCCCTGCACCCTGTGCCCAGACTGCTATCAAAAAGATAACAAATCAATGAAGGTTTTTCGCGGCTTCCATCACCCCGGCGTGGCTACTGCGTGCGCGCTGACGATTGGCAATTTTGATGGCGTTCACCGGGGCCACCAGGCGATGCTGGCCCTGCTGCGCGGTGAGGCGCAGCAACGCGGTGTGCCCAGCTGCGTTCTCACATTTGAGCCGCATCCCCGGGACTACTTTGCCGAAAAGTTCAAAAAGCCCGAGCTCGCACCTGCACGCGTAGGCACTTTGCGTGACAAGCTTGACGACCTGGCTAACTGCGGCGTCGACCAGACCATCGTGCTGCCGTTTGATGCGAAATTGGCATCGCAGACGCCACAGTCGTTTGTGGATGAGGTTCTGGTGCGCGGGTTGGGTGCCCGCTATGTACTGGTGGGTGATGACTTCCGCTTTGGTGCCCAGCGTGCCGGTGACTATTCTTTTTTGGATGCGGCGGGAGTGGCACAGGGGTTCGACGTGGCACGCATGAATAGCTATGAGGTTCACGGCCTGCGCGTGTCAAGCTCTGCCGTGCGCGATGCATTGGGCCAGGGCCGCATGCAGGACACTGCGCGCTTGCTGGGGCGACCCTATTGCATCTCCGGCCACGTGGTCCACGGGCGCAAGCTGGGCCGAACCCTAGGCTTCAAAACGCTCAATTTGCGCTTTGCCCACTGGAAGCCGGCTGCCAGCGGGATATTTGCAGTGCTGGTCCACGGGCTGACGGCGCAGCCTGTGCACGGCGTTGCCAATCTGGGTGTGCGCCCATCGCTGGACCCGACGGATGTCAACGGCGGCCGGGTGCTGTTGGAAACCCACTGTCTGGATTGGCCCGGTGAACTCGGCCCCGAAGGTGCCTACGGTAAAATCATCCGTGTGGAACTGCTGCACAAACTACACGACGAGCTGAAGTACGACGGTCTGGATGCCCTGACGCGGGGCATACGCCAGGACTGCGACGACGCACGGGCCTGGTTCGCGGCCCGAATTTGACCGGGCCGACAGCGATGTCAGCGACGCACCTTGCCCCGCGTCACCTCTGCCCCAACAGACATCCGCCTCAGTGACCGGCCTACACACGTTAGCGCCGATCATGACCCACACAATTTCCTGGATTGAGATTCGCCATGACTGACAAAGTTGACTACCGAAGCACCCTGAACCTGCCCGACACCCCATTCCCCATGCGCGGCGATCTGCCCAAGCGTGAACCGGCCTGGGTCAAGGAATGGAACGAACAAGGGTTGTATAAAAAACTGCGTGCGGCGCGCCAGGGTGCGCCCCTGTTTGTGTTGCACGACGGCCCGCCCTACGCCAATGGCAAATTGCACATCGGCCATGCGCTGAACAAGGTGCTCAAGGACATGATCGTCAAGAGCAAGCAGCTCGGCGGATTCGATGCGCAATACATCCCCGGCTGGGACTGCCATGGCCTGCCGATTGAAAACGCCATCGAGAAATTGCATGGCCGTAACTTGAGCCGTGACGACATGCAGGCCAAGAGCCGCGCGTATGCCACCGAACAGATTGATCAACAGCGCGAAGATTTCAAACGCCTGGGAGTGCTGGGCGACTGGGAGCGCCCGTACCGCACCATGGACCCGGCCAATGAGGGCGGTCAAATCCGCGCCTTCAAGCGCGTCATCGAGCGCGGATTTGTGTACCGTGGCCTCAAGCCCGTGTACTGGTGCTTTGATTGCGGCTCCAGCCTGGCCGAGTTCGAAATCGAATACGCCGACAAGAAAAGCGACACGCTGGACGTGGCCTTTGAAGCGGCGGACAAACAGGCGCTGTTGCGGGCCTTCCTGCCTGGCAAATTGTCCGACCATCCCTCGGCCACTCTGGTCGCGTCCCGGCTGGAGGCCAAGTCGGCCTTTGCTGTCATCTGGACGACGACTGCCTGGACCATTCCGGCCAACCAGGCTCTCAATGCACACCCGGAATTGACTTACGCCCTGGTGGACACACCACGTGGCGTGCTGGTGCTGGCCGACACGCTGGTCGAGAAGTGTCTGGAGCGCTATGCCACCACGGGTACCGTGATCGCCACGACCAGCGGCAAGCAGCTGGCAGGTTTGCAATTCAAGCACCCGCTGTACGATGTGCATCCCGGCTATGCCCGCCTGTCGCCCCTGTACCTGGCCGACTACGTCAGCGACTCGGATGGCACCGGCATCGTTCACTCGGCCCCGGCCTATGGCGTGGATGACTTCAACAGCTGTGTAGCCCACGGTCTGAAATACGACGACATCCTCAACCCGGTGCAGGGCAACGGCAGCTATGCGGAAGACCTGCCCCTGTTTGGTGGAATGAACATCTGGAAGGCCTGCCCACGCATCCTCGAAGTGCTGGGCCAGAGCGACCGCCTGATGGCAACCCAACCAATAGTTCACAGCTACCCGCACTGCTGGCGCCACAAGACGCCGGTGATCTACCGCGCTGCTGCGCAGTGGTTTGTGCGCATGGATGCCGGCGAAGGCGTATTCACCAAGGAAAAGGCACCCAAGACCCTGCGCCAGTTGGCTTTGGACGCCATCGAGCAGACACAGTTCTACCCCGAGAACGGCAAAACCCGCTTGCGGGACATGATTGCCGGGCGGCCCGACTGGTGTATCAGCCGTCAGCGCAGCTGGGGTGTTCCGGTGCCCTTCTTCCTGCACAAGGACAGTGGTGAGTTGCACCCCAACACGATGGCCATCCTGGACCAGGCGGCTGGCATCGTGGAGCAGGGCGGAATCGAGGCCTGGAGCCGCGTGACGGCTACTGACATCCTGGGCGCAGCCGACGCCGAGCACTACACCAAGAGCACCGACATCCTGGAAGTCTGGTTCGACTCCGGCTCAACCTTCCAGCACGTGCTGCGCGGCAGCCACAAAGATGCCTATGCCCGCCCCCCGTTTCACGCAGAAGGGCCTGAGGCCGACCTGTACCTCGAAGGCCACGACCAGCACCGCGGCTGGTTCCACAGCTCGCTGCTGTTGGGCTGCGCCCTGTATGACCGCGCACCCTATCGGGGACTGCTGACCCACGGTTTTGCTACCGACGGCCAGGGCCGCAAGATGAGCAAGAGTATGGGCAACACGGTGGACCCGCAAACCGTCACCACCAAAATGGGAGCGGAAATCGTGCGCCTGTGGGTTGCAGCGACCGACTACTCGGGCGACCTCAATATTGACGACAAAATCCTGGCCCGCGTCGTGGACACGTATCGCCGTGTGCGCAACACACTCAAGTTCCTGCTGGCCAATGTGAGCGACTTCGACCCGACCAAGGACATGGTTCCTGCCGACCAGTTGCTGGAGCTTGACCGCTACGCCCTGAGCCGCGCGGCCCAGCTGCAAGTCGACATCCTGGCGCATTTCAATGCCTACGAGTTCCACCCCGTCGTCTCCAAACTGCAAATCTATTGCAGCGAAGACCTGGGCGCGTTCTACCTCGACATCCTGAAAGACCGCCTGTACACCACGGGTGCCAACAGCATGGCCCGCCGCTCTGCGCAAACCGCGCTGTGGCACATCACCCAGGCCATGCTGCGGTGGATGGCACCGTTCCTGAGCTTCACCGCCGAAGAAGCCTGGGCGGTGCTTGGTAGCGAGGGCAAAACCCCGGCAACCACCCGGGAGTCGATCTTCATGGACGGCTACGTGGCATTTGATGCACCCGACGAATCGCTGATGCGCAAGTGGGGCCGTATCCGCGAAATCCGCGAACAGGTCAACAAAGAAATTGAGACCCTGCGTGCCGAGGGCAAGGTGGGGGCGTCACTGCAGGCCGAGGTCACCCTCACCGTGAATGAGGATGACCATGCCTATCTGGCCAGTCTGGGCGCTGACCTGAAGTTCGCCTTCATTACATCTGCTATTACTTTGGTAGCTAGTGACGCATTATCCATAAGGGCTAGCGCATCAAGTGGCACAAAATGTGAGCGATGCTGGCACTACTGTGACGACATTGGCGCCGATGCGGCCCACCCGACCCTGTGCGGACGCTGCGCCAGCAACCTGCACGGTGCGGGCGAGACCAGGACCTTTGCGTAATGGCCCGGGGTGCAAAGGCCGGTAGCGGCGGCATGTTGCAATGGCTGGGCCTGGCCTTCATCATCATTCTGGTTGACCAGTTCACCAAAGTGTTGATACTGGGCTACTACCGCCTGGGTGACAGCACCTTTGTCACCAGCTTCTTCAACGTGGTTCGTGCGCATAACCGGGGCGCCGCTTTCTCGTTCTTGAGCGACGCATCGGGGTGGCAACGGTGGTTCTTCACCGCCATCGGTTTCGTAGCCGCGGCGGTGATCATCTGGATGCTGCGCTCACACGCGGGGCAAAAGCTGTTCAGCTTTGCCATGGCCTGCATCCTGGGCGGCGCCATTGGCAACGTGATTGACCGCATGGTGCACGGCTACGTGATCGACTTTCTGGATTTCCATTGGGCGGGCATGCACTTCCCAGCTTTCAACGTGGCTGACAGTGCCATCACGCTGGGTGCCATCTGCCTGATTCTGGATGAGCTGCTGAGGGTGAGGAAAAGTTAGCCACCAGTGCAGTTGGCATTCAAAGCGCTTGTGACTTGATCTGGAATTTGAACTGCTACTTGACAAAAACCACACGGTTCCTGCCCGCATCCTTGGCACGATACACCCCTTGGTCTGCGCGCGCGATCATGGCCGAGAGCAAGTCCGTGTGCATGCCCGCGCTTGATGATGCTTCGCCAGGCTGTGTCAGAACCGATACGCCACAGGATATGGTGAGCCGGATAGCCTGTTTGTCGTCTACGGGAATGGATTGCGCCGCAACGATCTTACGAATGCGCTCAGCGGTCGCGATCGCCTTGAGTTCGCTGACACCTGGCAGCAGCACAACAAATTCTTCGCCCCCATAGCGGGCGAGCACCTCACTTGCACGCAATTGGACTTGAATGACTTTGGCCACATAACGCAAGACCTCATCTCCGACTTGATGCCCGTAGGTGTCATTCATGGATTTGAACTTGTCGATATCAAAGAACAAGCAGGCAAGGGGAAACTGGCTTCTTAAGGCGTAGGCAACTTCTTCCCTGCTACGGGCCTCAAAATAGCGGCGATTTTTTACGCCAGTCAATGTGTCGGTCAGGCCTGCAGCCTTCAGTCGTTCAGCGGATAAAGCACTCTGCAAGGACAGGGCGGCGATTGCCGCGAGTCGCTCCAAGAAATCAGTTCCAGTTCCGGGCGCAAAGCGTTCGATATCGGCGCAGGCGAGATTGATACTGCCGAGAACCCGGCCCTGGTACACCAGAGGCAAAATCGCAATGGAGCCTGCGGTTTGCATATAGTCGCCAAACAAAGCGACTGCACTCGATTTAAACTGTCCAAGGTAGGGGAGACACTCCACGCCAATCGTCTTTGACAATGCGGCATCGGATTCCAGTGTCACAAAATGGCCCTCCAGTCCGTGGCGATCTTCGTTTGAAAGATCAAGCAATTTCATGACTTCATACTCAGGGTCGACCAACGCAATGGTCACCCAGTCAATCAAGAAATCCTTTCTGTAATCGTGCGCCAGAGTCGACAGCAAGTCCCCAAGTGAACTCGCGCCTATGAGTTTTCGCTCGAGCGCATCAAATTTCTTCTGCTTGGCTTCGTTTTGCCGCACCAACCGTTCCATCTCCAGAATCCTGGCCCGGAGTGACTCGATGGTCTGCGCTGCATCCATAGGTTTATCTCTCCCATTTTGGTGGATGTTATTTGGCCGCTGCAGCTTCCCGCGTCAGCGTTGGCAAGCCGATGTTGCCTGAGCAAACCGCTATGTACCCAGTCAGGAGATGTAACTCACGGCTCGCTGACCATCGGGACGTCGACTCTCGGTCTAAAACAGAAAGCCTGCCGACAGGACCTGCTCGCTCATCCACAGTGTCTGGTCTGCCGAGCCCTGGTACACCGGCACCTTGCGCAGGGCACCGTAGGCAAACTTCTGCGTGAGTTCCAGGAAGATGGACTTGTACACGCGGTAGCGCACACCCACTTCCACGCCGGCCGTCCAGCCATTGACCTGCCACCAGTCGTTGCTGGCAAAACAGCAGATGTTCTCACCCTTGGGGCCTACCTGGTTTTGTTTGCCCAGGATGGTGTTGTCCGCATGGGGCAGCAAGATGCCTGCACCAACACGGCTGATCAACTGCAGATCGCCTGCCTGTTTTTCCGGTCCGGCCAAGTGGTTCAGCCACACGGCATTCACCATCAGGTGATTCAAGCCGTTGTGCAACGCGTAGAAAAAGTTATTCGCGTCCAGCACCATATTGGCGTTGTAAGGCTGGCCACTGACCATGCCGTTCACCTGCGCGACCTGACCCAGGTCAGTCTGGTACTTGGTGTGGTCCAGTGAAAACTCGATGGCGAAGGTCTTCTCCGGGTTCATGAACTTGCCCACCCGCACGTTCTCCTGGGGCAGCGTGAGGTCAAAGTTGCGTATCGCGGTAAATGTTTCTTGCATCGTTGCAGGAAAGTCGCT
>DAOQRI010000020.1:0-14097 GCA_035355475.1 Rhodoferax sp.
TTTTTGACGAGACCACACGTGAAGCCATCATCATCGACCCGGTCGACGAGCAACTGGAACGAGATTTGGCAACCCTGCGCCAGTATGGCCTCAAGCTGATGTGGACCATTGAGACCCACGCCCACGCCGACCACATCACCAGTGCCGGACTTCTGGCCGAACACACCGGCGCCCAGACCGCCGCGCCCCAGGCCTGCGGCATCACCACGGCAGCCATGCAACTGGTCCACGGCGACCAACTGCACTTTGGCGGCGAAGTGCTAAAGGGGCTGCACACACCCGGCCACACGGCCGGAAGCATGAGCTTTGCCTGGCGCGACCATGTGTTTACCGGTGATTCACTGCTGATTAGCGGCTGTGGCCGCACCGATTTTCAGTCCGGCAGCGCCGAAGATATGTACGAATCGCTGACCCAGGTGCTGTTCAAACTGCCCGACGCCACCACGGTCTGGCCGGGCCACGACTACCAGGGCCGTACCCACTCGACTATCGGTGCCGAGCGCGCGGGCAATCCCCGAATTGCAGGCAAGTCTCTAGAGGAGTTCAAAGCCATCATGGCGGCGCTCCATTTACCGAGGCCCAAACGCATCGACGAAGCGGTGCCTGCCAATCTGACATCGGGTGTTCGACACGATGCCGATGGCATGGATGCCCACACCGTCAGGGCAGCACAGGGCTATGCTGGAGACATCAGCGCACGACTGGCATTCGAGTGGTGGCAGGCAGGCGACGCCGTACTGGTGGACGTGCGAACCGATGCCGAACGCGAATGGGTGGGCTTTGTGCCGGGTGCCGTCGCGCTGGCCTGGAAGCAGTGGCCCGGCATGGCCATGAATCCGGCCTTTGATGCCGAAATCGTGGACGCTGGCCCCAAGGGCAAGAAGCTGGTGCTGCTGTGCCGTAGCGGTGTGCGCTCGATAGCAGCTGCCAAGCGGGCAACGGAGTTGGGGCTGCAGGCCTACAACATTCTGGAAGGCTTTGAGGGCGACCCGGATACCAACGCCCACCGGGGCAACAAGGGCGGCTGGCGCCTGCAAGGCCTGCCGTGGCGCCAAGGATAATGTTGCATGACTTTTCTTGCACTGGATATCGGCAACACGCGCCTGAAGTGGGCGCAATATGCATCCCCCCGCCCCGATGCCATGCTGCTGGCCCAAGGGGCCGAATTTCTGGAAAACATAGAGAAGCTGTCTGACGGCGCCTGGCGCGGGCTGGCAGCACCAGCGCACATTTTGGGATGTGCGGTGGCGGCCGATGCCGTCAAGCGCCGCCTGCAAGAGCAAATGGAACTGTGGGATGTGTCGCCGCAATGGGTGGTGGCCAGTGAAGCAGAAGCCGGGCTGCGCAATGGCTACGACTACCCTACCCGCCTGGGCTCCGACCGCTGGGTGGCGATGATTGGAGCCTACCACCGCATGTTGGGCCGTGGTACGCCGCGCCCCATGGTCGTGGTCATGGTCGGCACTGCGGTAACCGTGGAAGCGCTAGACGCCACTGGCAAGTTTCTGGGTGGACTGATTTTGCCCGGCCACGGCATCATGCTGCGTGCGCTGGAGTCCGGTACCGCAGGGCTGCACGTGCCCACGGGTGAGGTGCGGGAGTTCCCGACCAACACCAGTGATGCACTGACCAGCGGTGGCACCTACGCCATCGCCGGGGCGGTAGAGCGCATGGTGCAGCATGTGCGCAGCCACTGTGGTGCGGAGCCCATGTGTGTCATGACCGGTGGTGCGGGTTGGAAGATGGCGCCCAGCATGTCGGTTCCGTTTGAACTGGTGGACAACCTGATTTTTGATGGCCTGCTACAGCTCGCAGCCGTTCGTTTCTCCGCCTGAGCCCCATGCAATGGGCTAAGGTGGCAACAAGCTCAAATATCGAGCAGCTGCGAAAAGTCGGTATCACTGGCGCGGCGTGGCTCGCCCACTGCGCCCCTGCCCACTACCGCACTGGACTCGAACATATGGTCCACCACGACCGCCTGTGACTCGCCCGGACGGGGTCCGATGAGAACGGCCCGGTCCACCATGCGCATCAGCAGGGTGCGGGCCATTTCGGGGCTTTCCCCATGCAGATCGAAGGTGGCATTGATCGTCAGGCGTACCGTCGTCAGATCGGGCACGCGCACGGGGGGCAACTCCGCGTTGCCGGTGTCCTGCAAAACAGCGCCGTCATGGCCGACAAACAAGATCCGGGCCGGCAATTTGGGCGACAACACGTGGGACTGGCCATCCGCATTGACAACCAGCATGGTACCGGTCGAAAAATCACGGGCCCAGGCGGTCTTGCCACCGATAAAACCACGGATGGAGAAGCCGTATTCGCGGGGGGATACGAAATAGCGCCCCGACGCGTCCAGCGTGGGGTTATCCACCTCCAGGTCATCGTGGACAAACACATAGCGCACCTGCCCAGGCGCAATTTGTCGTTTGACTGCTTCTGGCAGTTCCCGCGATTTGTCCCTGGGATTGAGTTCACTCCAGCCAGTTGACACTAATGCTCTCCAATCCTCACATCTGTCTGCATCATACTAAAACTCACCAAGCACATGCGGTTAACTGCTCTTTGAAGCCAACCATGCTTCTGCCAAGCGAACCCAGTAGGTAGCCCCCAAAGGAATCAGCGCGTCATTGAAATCGTAACTGGGGTTGTGCAGCATGCAGGGCCCCCCGCCATGGCCCATGTCGCGGTGTGTGCCGTCGCCGTTGGCGATAAAGGCGTAACAACCGGGCCTGGCCATCAGCATGTAGGCAAAGTCTTCAGCGCCCATGGTGGGCTCCTGGGTTTGCACCCGGTCTTCACCCACGATGCTGGCCATCACCTGGCGGGCAAATTCAGCCTCTTTGGCCGAATTGATGGTGGGCGGATAGTTGCGCACAAACTCGAATTCGCATTCCATGCCAAAAGCAGCCGCCGTGTGGCGGGCGATTTCGCCCATGCGCTGCTCGATCATGTCCAGCACCTCGATGCTGAAGGTGCGCACGGTGCCCTGTAGCTCGCAGCTGTCGGGGATGACATTGGTGGCTTCACCCGCGTGGATCATGGTGACCGAGATCACACCCGCATCAATCGGCTTCTTGTTGCGGCTGATGATGGTCTGAAAGGCCTGCACCATCTGGCAGGCCACCGGCACCGGGTCGAGCGCGTTGTGCGGCATGGCCGCGTGGCCGCCCTTGCCCCGGATGTTGATTTTGAACTCGTTGCTCGACGCCATCACCGGCCCGGGGCTGACGGCAAAACGACCCAGCTCGGAGCCCGGCCAGTTGTGCATGCCAAACACAGCCTCCACCGGAAATTTCTCGAACAGGCCATCCTTGATCATCTCGCGGGCACCGCCACCACCCTCTTCGGCGGGCTGGAAGATCAGGTACACCGTGCCGTCAAAATTACGCTGGGTCGAAAAATGCTGGGCTGCTGCCAACAGCATGGCGGTGTGACCGTCGTGACCGCAGGCGTGCATCTTGCCAGCGTGCTGGCTGGCGTGGGCAAAGGTGTTGAACTCCTGCATGGGCAGGGCGTCCATGTCAGCGCGCAAGGCAATCGCCCGGTCAGACGTGCCGGCCTTGACGATGCCCACCACGCCAGTGGTTCCCATGCCGCGGTGCACCGGAATGCCCCACTGCGTCAACTGGGCCGCCACCACATCGGCGGTGCGTTTTTCCTCAAAGCACAGTTCGGGGTGGGCATGAATATCGCGGCGGATGGCCGCGATGGCCGGGCTGGCCGTCACCAGTTCGTCAATCAATTTCATAAGCGGATGACCGGTAGGTCCGTTGGGCAATTGCGCATTATTACGCCGCTGGCCTTACCATGCCATCCATGCGTGATTCAAATTTTCCTATTGCACCGACCGGCCCCATCAGCATCATCGGCGCCTGCCCCCACGACTGTCCCGACACCTGCTCCCTGGTCACCACCGTGCAGGACGGCGTGGCCACCAAGGTCCACGGCAACCCGGCCCACCCCCACACCGACGGCGCGCTGTGCACGAAAGTGTCGCGCTATACCGAGCGCACCTACCATCCCGAGCGCATCCTGCACCCGCTCAAGCGCAGTGGCCCCAAGGGTTCGGGCCAGTTTGAGCGGGTGAGCTGGGATTCGGCATTGGCGGATATCGCAAGCCGCTTGAACGCTATTGCCGCACGCGGGCCGCATGCGGCCCAGGCCATCCTGCCCTACAGCTATGCCGGAACCATGGGCCTGGTGCAAAGTGAGAGCATTGCAGCGCGCCTCTTTCACCAGTTGGGCGCTTCCCTGCTGAACCGCACGATCTGCGCCGCAGCCGGGGGCGAAGGGCTGGTGCAGACGCTGGGCGGCAAAGTGGGCATGCGGGTGGAGTTTTTCGCCGAGTCCAAGCTGATCATCATCTGGGGCAGCAACTCGATTGCCAGCAACCTGCACTTCTGGCGCTATGCCCAGGTGGCCAAGCGCAATGGGGCCAAACTGATCTGTATAGACCCCCGCAGAAGCGAGACAGCGGAAAAATGCCACGAGCACATCGCCCTTTTACCCGGCACCGACGCCGCCTTGGCGCTAGCGTTGATGCATGAGCTCATTGCCAACAATTGGCTGGACCACGACTATATCGCCCAACACACGCTGGGCTGGGAGGCGCTGCGCGCGCGCGCCTTGCAGTGGCCGCCCGAGCGCGCCGCCACCGTGTGCGGCATTGCGGTTGCGCAAATCAGGTCTCTGGCACGCGACTATGGCGGCTGCCAGCAACGCGGCGAGCCGGCCGCCATCCGCATGAACTACGGCCTGCAGCGCGTGCATGGTGGCGGCAACGCGGTGCGCGCCATCGCCTGCCTGCCCGCCTTGATTGGCGCCTGGCGGCACCGCGCCGGGGGTGTGCTGCTGTCGAGTTCCGGCCAGTTCCCGGTGGACAAACAGGCGCTGCAGCGCCCGGACCTGCTGGCTGGGCGCACGCCGCGCACCATCAACATGGTGACGATTGGCGATGATTTGCTGCGCCCCGCGTCAGATGAGTTCGGCCCGGCCATTGAAGCGCTGGTGGTCTACAACAGCAACCCGGTGGCGGTGGCACCGGACTCCAGCAAAGTGGTGGCCGGGTTTGCCCGCGACGACCTGTTCACCGTGGTGCTGGAGCATTTCCAGACCGACACGGCGGACTACGCCGACTACATCCTGCCCGCTACCACCCAGCTCGAGCATTGGGACGTGCACCTGAGCTACGGCCACACCGACGTGCTACTCAACCGCCCAGCCATCGCACCGGTGGGCGAGGCCAAGCCCAACACGCAGATTTTTCGGGAACTGGCGGCCCGCATGGCGCTGGACGACGCCGCTTTCCGCGACCCGTGCTTTTCCGAGAGCGATGAGAGCCTGTGCCGCGCCGCCTACGGGCAATCGGTGGACTTTGATCGGCTGCAACGCCAGGGCTTTGCCACGCTGGCCATGGCCGACGCGCCATTTGCGCAGGGAGGATTCCCCACACCGTCCGGCCGCTGCGAATTCTTCAGCGAGCGCCTGCAGGCGCAGGGTCAGGATGGCCTGCCCAACCATGTGCCCAACCACGAAGCGGCGGGCAGTTCGACCGCGTTTCCGCTGGCCATGATTTCGCCACCGGCACGCAACTTTTTGAACTCGACGTTTGTCAATGTGAAATGCCTGCGCGACATGGAGGGCGAACCCATCGTCGAAATCCACGCGGATGACGCGCACGCCCGGGGCATCACGCCCGGCGATGTGGTGCGTGTGTTCAACCCGCGCGGCGAGTACGTTTGCAAGGCAGTTGTCTCCCGGCGTGCCCGGCCCGGCGTGGTCCACGGGCTGGGCGTCTGGTGGCGCAAGCTGGGTTTGACGGGCACCAACGTCAATCAGCTCACCAGCCAGCGGCTGACCGATATGGGCGCTGGGCCTACCTTCTACGATTGTCTGGTGGAAGTTTCACTAGTGAAATAGTGCTCAAGCCCTCGTAGAATATACACAATTAGCTATCAGAGTGATAGCAATCACCGGAGAATACCGCATGTTTGAACGTTTGTCCCGCAGCTGGCAGCTAGTCAAAGCCAGCGCTGCCGTCTTGCGGCAGGACCGCAAGCTGGTGCTGTTTCCACTGATTTCCTCCATGGCCATGCTGGCCGTTTTGGCGTCTTTCGCCATTCCGGTCATCGGCTGGGCCGTGTTCAGCGGCAAGTCGGGCGTAGGCAGCGCGGTTGACGACACCACGTTTTACGCCATTGGTTTTCTGTTTTATCTGACCCAGTACTTCGTCATCTTTTTCTTCAACGCGGCGCTGGTGGGTGCAGCCATGATCCGTCTGGATGGTGGCACCCCCACCCTGTCCGATGGCCTGCGTCTGGCCGCTTCCAAGTGGGTCTCCATCCTGGGATACGCGGCAATAGCTGCAACGGTGGGCATGGTGCTGCGGGCTATCGCCGAGCGGGTGGGTTTCCTGGGCCGCATCGTCACCGGCCTGCTGGGCGCGGGCTGGACGATTGCCACCTTTCTGGTGGTGCCGGTGCTGGTGGCGCGTGATGTGGGTCCGGTGGATGCGGTCAAGGAAAGCGCCCTCATTCTGAAACGCACCTGGGGCGAAAACCTGGTGGGCCAGGCGGGCCTGGGGGTGGCGTTTGCACTGGTTCAATTCCTGGTGGTCGTACTGGGTGTGGCGCTGGTCCTTGCTGCGGCCAACAGTGGCAGCGCCATCCTGATCGTGTTGACGCTGGTGCTGGCGATTGGCGCTGTGCTGCTGTCCATCCTGGTGCACGGTGCGCTGTCGGGCATTTACGCGGCTGCACTGTACCGCTTTGCCACGCAAGACGGCGCCTCGCAGGGCTTTGATACCAACGCGCTGCGCAGCGCGTTTGTGGTCAAGGGCGCCTGAACGCCACCTGCTGCTGCGCCCAGTGCTTGGCCGCCAGACTGTCCAGGCGGACCTCGCCACCGGACGACGGCGCATGCACAAACCGGTTGGCACCCACATAAATACCAGCGTGGGTGGCCTCCCCGCGCTGGCTAAAGATCACCAGATCACCCGCGCGGATGCTGTCAGGCGGTACCGATTGCCCGGCATCCTGCAGGCGTGACACGGTGCGGGGCATGGCCACGGAGCCGCGCGCCTTGTACACATGGCCAATCAGGCCGCTGCAATCAAATCCGGCTTCGGGCGTGTTGCCGCCATGGCGATACGGAGTGCCCACCAGGCTGATGGCGTAAATGGTTACGTCGTGGGCCTGCTCCAATGTGAGACGTGACGGCACTTCGCGCGGTGCCATCTGCGCAGCCGGGTCACGAACCGCCGGGGCAGACGTGCAGGCGGCCAGCGTCGTCAGCACCAGCAATGTAGTCAGGCCAGCGAATGGGTAAGTCATGTTGCTATGTCGACGGGGTTGGCATCAGCAGCGTCAACCACGCCGGACCGCTTCGGTTGCGGCGCCGTCGTACCAAATGCAAATCGTGTTCTTGCTGACCATCTTGGTTCCCCTCAATTGCGACAGATACGTTACTACAAACCTTCAGCGGCTGCTCGAATGGCTCTTGTTCATGCAATGTTTCCTCGCGTGGCTTAGCCATAACTCATTCGGTGACAAATGCGCAAAATGGTAGCCCGTCAGATGGAATTTGTAATGCACGCGGATGTTCAACCGACTTCGGAAGGGGGTGGTACTGGGTGCTGGCCAATGACAGCTTTCTGGCAGCCAATCGTGTCGCCAGTTAGAAGTTGCAAGTGAATTTCGCTTCCGTGCCCAATGCCGTCCTGAAGAAGTCGACAAAGCTGCCACTCACGGCGCCCTGATTAGCTCATCGGCCGCCAACTGGCGCAGCTGTTCAATTCCAAATGAGGGAAAGTGCCTCCCGCCGAACGTCTCCTTATCGTGACTCAACCCAGGTGGGTGTGACGTTCTGGCTTGGTATGGGCCGGCATGGCGGCCAGGCCCTGCAAAATGCCACAGGCATCTACGGCCCTTTCGGTCTGGCAGCGTTGACGCAGCGTGGCTAATTGCGCCTTCAGGTGCGTCAGTTCGCTGATGCGTTCATCCACGTGGGCCATGTGCTGATCAAACAGTGCATTGATGGCACCACAACCCTCAGCGGGCTGATCGGTCAGACCCAACAGGGTTCGAATCTCTTCGTGGCTCATGTCCAAGGCTCGGCAATTGCGGATAAAGCGCAAACGCTCTTGGTGGGTTGCGTCGTACACCCGGAAGTTTCCCGCCGTACGGGTGGTCTCTGGTAGGAGACCTTCCTTTTCGTAGTAGCGAACAGTTTCTACCGTAGTCTGGGCGATCTGTGCCAATTCACCTATTTTCATAGCGAGTTCCAAATAGTTCTTGACTCTATAGTAACTACAGGTTGCGTAATAGGGGGGTGAATTAATTAACAAAGCCCTTATGACCGAACTCGATCAACAAACATCCCCTGGCGACAAGAGATCCGATGATTTCCCTGTGCAGAACGCCTGTTGCAGTGGGCACTGCGGCATTGGGGCCTTGCCCGCTCCCTTGGAACCGGTCAAAAAGACGCTGGCCACTGCCGACATACAGACCCCCATCCGCATCCTGCAGATGGATTGCCCCACCGAAGAGGCGCTACTGCGCAACAAATTGAGTGATATGCCCGGTGTGGCCGGCATGGAGTTCAATCTGATGCAGCGGGTTCTAACCGTTGCGCATGAACCCGAGGCGATCAATCCGATTCTGGATGCGATACGTTCGCTGGGTTTCACACCAGAAGTCGTCGGCGGCGCATCAGCGCTCGACGAAGCGCCCGCTGAGCCGGACAAACCGTGGTGGCCGTTGGCGCTGGCCGGGGTGGCGGCCCTCACGTCTGAAGGCGTGCATTGGGCGGGTCTTCCCACGTGGTTAGCCGCAGCTCTGGCACTGGCCGCGGTGTTGACCTGCGGTTTGACAACCTACAAGAAGGGCTGGATCGCCATCCGCAACGGCAACCTCAACATCAACGCGCTGATGAGCATCGCCGTGACCGGTGCGCTGCTGCTGGGCCAGTGGCCCGAGGCAGCGATGGTGATGGTGTTGTTCACCCTTGCCGAACTGATTGAAGCCAAGTCCCTCGATCGGGCACGCAACGCTATCAAGGGCTTGATGCAACTAACACCCGAGCGCGCGACGGTGTTGCAGGCGGATGGCAGTTGGCAAGACATGGTGGCCAAGTCGGTTACTGTGGATGCGCGCGTGCGCATCAAGCCCGGTGAGCGCATTGCGTTGGACGGAACCATCACCAGCGGACGCTCAACCATCAACCAGTCCGCTATCACCGGGGAAAGCCTGCCGGTGGAAAAGGTCGAGGGTGACCCCGTGTTTGCCGGTACGGTTAACGAAGAGGGCTCGTTTGAGTACACCGTCACGGCCGCCGCGAACGACAGCACACTGGCCCGCATCATCCACGCGGTGGAAGCTGCGCAGGGCGCGCGGGCACCTACCCAGCGTTTTGTGGACCAGTTTGCGAAGGTCTACACCCCAGTGGTCTTTGCCATTGCGATAGCGGTTGCCGTGTTGCCACCATTGTTGCTGGGCGGTATCTGGTTTGACTGGGTCTACAAGGCACTGGTACTGTTGGTCATTGCCTGCCCCTGCGCCTTGGTGATCTCCACACCGGTGACCATCGTCAGTGGGCTGGCAGCTGCGGCGCGTCAAGGCATATTGATCAAGGGCGGGGTGTACCTGGAAGAAGGTCGCAAGCTCAAATGGTTGGCGTTGGACAAAACCGGCACGATTACCAACGGCAAACCGGTGCAGACGGATTTCGAAGTGTTGAACGGTGGTGATGCGGCGCGGGTGCGCAGCCTGGCTGCCAGTCTGGCCAGCCGCTCCGACCACCCAGTTTCGCGCGCCGTGGCACAGGCAGCGCAAACAGATGGAGTGGAGCTGCGTGAGGTGCGGGACTTTGAGGCATTGGCCGGGCGTGGCACCAAAGGTCGCATCGAAGGAACGCTGTACTACCTGGGCAACCACCGCCTGATCCACGAACAGGGTCGCTGCTCGGACGCGCTGGAAGCGCAGTTGTCGGCGCTGGAGATGCAGGGCAAAACCGTGATCCTGTTGGCCGATGAACAAGAGGTGCTTGCTCTGTACGCCGTGGCCGACACGGTCAAGGACAGCAGCCGTCAGGCCATTGCCGAGCTGCACGCACTGGGCATCCAGACCTTGATGCTGACCGGAGACAACGCCCACACGGCGGCGGCCATTGCAGCGCAGGTGGGCATAGACGAAGCGCGTGGGGACCTGTTGCCCGAAGACAAGCTCAAGGTCATCGAAGCCAAAATCAGCGATGGCGGCGCAGTTGGCATGGTGGGCGACGGCATCAACGACGCACCCGCCCTGGCGCGCGCCGATATCGGATTTGCGATGGGAGCTGCAGGCACCGGTACCGCGATTGAAACCGCCGACGTAGCGCTGATGGACGACGACCTGCGCAAGTTGCCGCGTTTTGTGCGCCTGTCCCGTCATACCCATGCCGTGCTGGTGCAAAACATCGTGCTGGCCCTCGGCATCAAGGCCGTATTTCTGGTGCTGACGCTGACTGGTGCTGGCACCATGTGGATGGCGGTGTTTGCCGATATGGGGGCCAGCCTGCTGGTGGTTGGCAATGGGCTTCGGCTGCTGCGTGTGAAGACATCGGAGTAGGCCCATGGACATTCCTCAAGCACCCACCACACCGCCATCCGACGACCAGCTTGCCAATTGGCGACAAGCGACATCACTCCTCGACTACGGCCATCCCGCGATCCAGGACCAGGTCGCGAGGCACGGCTGGATGCAACTTGGCGAGTACGAACGCATTGGCGCGGTCTACAATTTTGTGCGCGACGACATTGCCTTTGGCTACAACACATCGGACGACTTGCCAGCCTCCACAGTGCTGGCCGACGGCATTGGTCAATGCAACACCAAGGGCACGCTGTTGATGGCACTACTGCGGGCAGTTGGTGTGGCCTGCCGCTTTCATGGCTTCACGATTGACAAGGCGCTGCAGAAAGGCGCGATCACTGGCATCGCCTACCAACTCGCGCCGCGCAGCATCATCCACAGCTGGGTAGAGGTCTGGAGCGCTGGCCAGTGGATTCGCCTTGAGGGATTCATACTCGACCGGCCTTACTTGCAGGCGCTGCAACGGCGATTTGTGGGGCATCAGGGGGCGTTTTGCGGGTATGGTGCAGCGACCCCCAATCTGCAATGCCCGCCGGTGGATTGGGTGGGCAAGGACACCTTCATCCAGAAGGATGGCATCAACCACGACTTCGGGCTGTTTGATTCTCCGGACGACTTTTATGCGCAGCACGGCGTTAACCTGAGCGGGCTCAAACGTTGGCTTTATATGTACATCATTCGGCACTGGATGAACCGCAACGTGGCACACATTCGTGAAAAACTATGAATGGCACAAACCCAAGAGGGTTAATGATGAAGGGCTGCTACACTCTCGCCGCAATGCGCCGTTGGTTCCTCATCTTCCTCGTAGTCTTCTTGCCGATGCAGCTCAGTTGGGCTGCAGTGGCGAGTTATTGCGAGCATGAAACTGAGGCAACGGCTCAGCACGTTGGGCACCACGAGCACCAGCACCAAGCCGATGCCGAACCCACGGACAGCGACAACTCCAAGGCCTTTGGGTCGTCTGATACAGACTGTAGTGCTTGCCACGCTGGCTGTTGCACGGCCATGCTGCAGTCGACACTTCTCGTGACGGTAAGCCTGTCATCTGATACACACGGCGCACCGCCGCTGCGCCTGTCCTCTCACCCTGCCTCCCTGCCGGAACGCCCGAACTGGACTGACCTCGCCTGATCGGCGAGGCTGGCTTTTCCCCCGACCTGTTACCGCATCCGCGCAATGCCTTGCGTGATCGTGTAGCTGGTTCCTGTTGAACGCACCTCGCCGATTCCCCCAAATGTTTTTCATTTTTGGAGAATCGGATGTTCCGACGAAATCAAGTTATTTGGTTGCCTTGCGTGATGCTGGCCCTGGCTTCCAGCGGCGCTGCCGCTGACCCGGCACCCACCACGCTCAAGCAAGCCTTTGAAGCCGCATGGCAGCGCCAACCCGAAACTCTGTCACAACAAATGCGCCAGGAAGCAGCGGCGGCGCAGCAGCAGGCCGCCACCCGTTGGACCGCAGAGCCGGTTGCGCTGGAGTTGTCCACCAAGACCGATCGCCTGAACCAGAACCTGGGGCGGGATGAAACAGTGGCCGGGATCAACATTCCGTTGTGGTTGCCGGGCGAACGCACACGCACCGGCGCGGTGGCCGATGCCCAGGCACGCGCAGCGAACAGCCGTGTGCGGGCGGCGCAGTTGCGCACAGCGGCACACGTGCGCGAGGCTTATTGGGCCTGGCAGCGGGCTCGCATCGACCATGGACTCGCCGGTGAACTGTTGGGCCACGCGCAACAACTGGTTAAGGATGTGGGCAAACGTGTGCGAGCGGGTGACTTGGCGCGTGCCGACCAGCACCAGGCCGATGGGGCAATGGCTTCTGCCGAAGTCGCCTTGGCGGAGGCCACAGGCGCGTTGGCGACTACCGCCCAGCGCTTGCGTGCACTGTCTGGTCAGGTTCCACAAGTCCCTGCTGCTGGCACGAGTGGTGGGCGTGTTGTTGGCGTAATCGGTGCAGAGCCGATGCCTGTTTTGCCTGCGGATAGTGCCACGCTGATGGCTACTCACCCGGCAGTTGCCGAATTGCAGGACAGTGCAGATGTGGCCCAACGCTCCGCCGAACTGGCCCAGGTGCAGACCCGTGCCAACCCGGAGTTGACGTTGGCCACCAGCCGCGACCGTGGGCAATCGGATGAGGCCTACCAGCACAGCATCACTCTGGGTATTCGTATCCCGTTGGGCTCTAGCAGCAGCAACCAGGCCAAACGCGCCAGCGCCCAGGCCGATGCGATGGAAGCCCAGGCGCAAGTGCGGCTGGAGAGCGAACGGCTGCAAGGAGAGGTAGAAGCTGCCCGCGTTGGACTGGTGTCCGCCCAGACTCAGCTAGCCGCGGCCCAACGGCGTGCGCTGTTGGCCCGCGAGTCACGCGTGTTTTTTCAGAAGTCGTTCCAGTTGGGCGAGACCGATCTGCCCACCCGCTTGCGCATGGAGCGCGAAGCCATGGACGCCGAACGCCAGGCTGCACGTTCAGGCATAGACCTGGCTGCAGCCCAGTCCGCCTTGCGCCAAACCCTGGGGCTGTTGCCGGAATAAGCCCGGCCCAGCCTCGGCATAAACCACTCATTTAAAGAAACACACATGACGAAATTTCTAACACGGCGCAAACCATTTTTCATCGCGGTGCTCTTGACCACCGTAGCACTGTGCGGTTGGGCCGGTGACGGCCACGACCATGGCGAAGCACCTTCCACTGCGGGCGGTCCGGCCAAGCCACGCTTTACCGCCACGTCAGAGTCCTTTGAGCTGGTGGGTGTGGTGAATGGCAAAAATGTCACGCTGTACCTGGACCACGCAGCTGACAACAGCCCGGTCAAGGATGCCAAGCTGGAGCTTGAATTGGGCGGCGCCAAGGTAGCGGTCCAACCGCACGGCGAAGGCGAGTTCGAGGTCACGCTTGCTGCAGAACTGCAGCCTGGAGAGATCAGTGTGACCGCGACCGTGGTTGCAGGCGCTGTGACCGACCTGCTGGCCGGTGATCTGGACATCCATGCCGACACCCACTTAGACGCCGCGCAAGGCGCAACGTGGAAGACCTATGCCGCCTGGGCAATCGGCGGACTGTTGGCCCTGGCCATGCTTGTCTTTGTCGTGCGCCGCGCGGGCGCACAGCGCAACACGCGTTTGGGAGGTGCAGCATGAAGCCCCGATTTCTGAAGCTGGCTGCTTGCCAAATGTTGAGTGCCCTGGTGTTGTCCCTAGCGCCCGTCGCATGGGCGGGTGAAGGCCATGACCATGGTGACGCCGCACCCGCCGTCAGCGGTGACGGCCCAAAACGCCTGCCCGATGGCAGCGTGTTTTTACCGAAACCGGCCCAACGCCAGATTGGCGTTCGCACACTGGTGCTCACCGACGCTGAACTACCCCGTTCATTGGAACTGGCCGGCAAGGTGGTGATGGACCCCAACGCCGGGGGTAAGGTGCAGGCGCTGGTGGCAGGCCGCTTGGAAGCTGGAGCGCGTGGTTTACCC
>DAOQRI010000021.1:0-14067 GCA_035355475.1 Rhodoferax sp.
CTTCTGGATTTCCTTCTCGACCTCGTCAGTGGACTCCGAGACCGAGAAGGAAATCCAGAAGGCGTTGGAAAACCTGGTGAAGGGGCGCACCACCATTGCCATTGCGCACCGTCTGTCCACCCTGCACCGGGCCGACCGGTTGGTGGTGCTGGACCGGGGCCGCGTAGTGGAAGAGGGCACGCACGGCGCGCTGATGGCCAAGGAGGGTGCCTACTTCAACCTGTATCAGGCACAGGCCCGCAATGGGGAAGTTGATATGGATGCCGCACGATGAACACGACCAGTTTGGCAACCGCTGCCAACCCGCTATTTCCGCTTGGGCGAGACGCTTTTGGCAAGCTGATCTGGACCACCGCTGAAAACGAGAGCCTGGTGGGCGTGGTGCCGGTGCGGGCATTTCCCATCCAGTCGCCTGAAGTCGGCATATCGCTGGTCAGCCAGGATGGCCATGAGGTCGCCTGGATAGAAGAACTGTCGAGCGTGCCGCAACCCGCTCAGTCCCTGATCCGTGAAGAGCTGGCTACTCGCGAATTCATGCCGGTTGTCACCCAGATCGTGGGCGTGGCCAGCTTTTCGACACCCTGTACCTGGACTGTCAAAACCGATCGTGGTGATACCGAATTTGTGCTGCGCGGTGACGAAGACATTCGCCGCATCGGCACAGCAGGCACGCTGTTGATTTCTGACATCCACGGAATCCAGTACCTGGTGCGTGATCAGTTTGCGTTGGACGCTCGGAGCAAGAAAATTCTGGACCGGTTCCTGTAGGGATATCCATGGCGTCGCTACGGCGTGCCGATAAACAAATACGCATTGATCGGTCCGCTGCTCGACTGCCCCAAACCGATGTAGGCCGGACCAAATGGCGTTTCACCACGCATGTAAATGACGGTGGAGTTGAGCAGCCCGGTGCGGCGCGGCTCGGTCAACGGATCCGCAACCTTTGCGGCCTCCAGTGCCAGGCCCAGTCGCATGTCCCCGCTCAGACCCAAGGGCATACGGCCGAGGATGCGCTCAACCCGCAGATGACCATAAGCCATGCGGTCGCCAATGAGCTGGTCGTTGGCAAAACCCGAAAGGTTCAAGAAGCCGCCCAGTCGCCCCATCTCCTGCATCGGGATCTGACCGTAGGTCGAGCCAACGTAACTGCCGCGTACGCCCAATACCCAATTCTGGAGTTGGTAGGAGCCCTCCAGATTCAGGTTCAACCGGTTGTAATGGCCGGCGGTCGACTCAAACCAGCTGCCCTTGCCTGACCAGCCGGTGCTGGAGATGTGCAGTTGGTTCTTCTGGTCGGTCTCCCAGCTGGCCAGCCAGCCCTGAACATGGAGTGGGTCATCCGGCACGAGGGGCAGGCCAGCCTCGATGGTCGCGGTCTGGCGTTCGTTGCGCAAACCCAGTCGAAGCTGCCCGGTCATGCCAATGTTCATTCCCGCGGTCAGGTCCAAGCGGCCGATGCTGTTTCGGTAGTCTGAAATGCGCAGGTCGTCAATAAAGAGCGCAAAGTTTTCCCGGCGAACGGACGCCGCTGCGTCCAGAAAGTAGCGCTGTTGGGCGTCCAGTGGCTGGTACAACTCCGCACCTACGCCGGTATTGGAGCCCAATTCGGCCGTTGCGAGAAATTCGCCTCCCAAGGGGTTGAGCCACGTCTTCTGGTAGACGCCGCGCAGGCTAAAGGCGGAGCGCCCGGTCAATGTGGAATTCAGATTGATACCCAGGCGCACATAGTCGGGTCCCCATGCTTTTTCCACAGGCGTGATGCGCAGCAGGTTTTTGTCATTTTCATGGGTCAGTGTGTAGTCGACCCGCTCGTAGTAGCCGTCTCCATAGGCGCGCAAGAGGTTGCGGTTGAGTTGCGCCACATTCAGGCGCTCGCCGGTCTTCTGCTCCAGGTAGCGCTCGATGGCCATGGGATTGACGGCCTTGAGTCCGGCAATCTCGATCGCATCAACCTGGGGCAGTAGCTGCTCTCCCGCCGCCCATCGCACGCGCCAGGCCGCGTAGGCTTCCCGATTGACGGACAGTCCTGCCAATGCTGATGCACCCTGTGCGGCCAACCGCCCCCGGTCGGCCGCTTCGGCGCTGCGCTCGAACTGTGCCGCCGTGATGCTCGCCAGGTCGGGCTTGATGTAGATGTCGTCCGCCGTCAGGCCAGCCAGCGACTGAGTCACATTTTGCTCGGTGAGGATGGACACCATTTGGGTCGAGATGGACAGGAACCCATTGATCTCGCTGGCCTGCAGTAAGGGCGTGCTCACGTTGACTGCAATCACCACCTCTGCACCGCACAGGTTTCGCACTTCCTGAATGGGTAGGTTGTCGACCAATCCACCGTCAACAAGCTTGCGGCCGTCGTAGTCCAGGGGCGCCACCAGGCCTGGCACGGACATGCTGGCGCGCATGGCCAGGGTCAGGCTGCCTTCGCGAAATACCACACGGGCTCCGGTGCCAATATCCGTTGCGATGATGGACACGGGAATGGCCAGTTGCTCGATCATCCGGTCGCCCGCATCGGAGCGCACCAGCTGGTTGAAGAAGAGTTTGATCTTCTGGCCTGCAACGACGCCCGGCGGCGTGACCAGTCCATTGGGAGTTATGCCCGCTTCACTGCCGGGTAGAAAGCGCTTGGCCAGGCGTTTGCTGCGGTAGTTGATGTCGTTGTAGCCGGGGTTATCCTGAAACAGGTCGTTCCAGTCGGCCTTGCCCAACTCGCTGCGCAACGTGGCAGCGTCCAGACCCGAAGCCCAGGCCCCCGCCACCAGCGCCCCCATGCTGGTGCCAGCAACGCAGTCCACCGGAATGCGCAGGCGCTCCAGTTCTTCCAGCACACCAATGTGCGCGGCTCCGCGTGCACCACCGCCACCCAAGACCAAACCAATTTTGGGACGTTCAGCCGACAAAGCGATGGCTGACAGGCAGCACAGAAGCAGCGCCAGCGTGCGTGACGCAATATTGCCGTAGAGGAGCATGAAGTATCTGGAAACAGAATGCAAAATGGGTTTATAGCAGCTAGACCTTTCGTCAATCTTGGCTCAACACTTGGGTAACAATGGCAGCATGCGTCACTATCTGGTAGCCCTTGTTATTGCCCTGATCGGTGCAGTTTGCTTCGGTCAAACCGCGGCGGACCATGTTTCGGGTGTCTCACGCGGACCCCACACGCCCGTAGCGGCTCAAGTCGACCCAGCCGCAGAAAAGCTGGTGCTGTTCAGCCGCCCGATCACAGCCTTCCGTGGCAGCTTGATGGGGGTGTCAGCGGCAGACCGGGTTAAACGTGCCCACGCCAGAATCCATGATCAACTGGAGTCGTCAGGGCCTCACGTGGTGAGTGTGCATCCCGATGCCTTGGGCGTCGAGGTTCGCATTGACGGTGCTACCAGTTTTGTTGTAACCCATGGTGACCTCGACCCTGGCCGCGAAGAGACACTGCAGCAGGCCGCACAACGGGCAGCCGCCGCCTTGACACTGGCCATCCGCGAAAGTGCCGAGAGCCGCAACCTGGAGACGTTGACCCACGCCTTGGCCCTGGCCATGGCGGGAACTGCCTTATATGGCGCCCTGGTTTGGTTGGCGGCGCGGGCGCGTCGTGCCCTGGTTCGGCAACTGGTATCCGTGACCGAGCGGCACACCTCGAAACTGCAGGTAGGAGGCATGGCGATCCTGCACCGTGATCGGTTGACCCGGCTGGTGCGGGGGTTGCTGACTCTGTTGTATCGATTGTTGGTGCTGTTGATGACGGTGGAGTGGCTGAGCTTTGTGTTGCGCAGTTTTCCGTTTACCCGAGCGTGGGGCGAGTCGCTCAACAGTTATCTGCTTGACTTGGCCATGCCCGTTGTCACCGCGGCGATCGGCGCTGTACCCGAGTTGTTGACTGCAATGCTGATCTTCTATCTGGCTTACCTGGTTACCCAGGCGCTGGAGCGGTTTCTATCCAATGTGCAAGTAGGCTCGGTTCAATTGCACTGGCTGGATGCAGATGTTGTAGCACCCACGCAGCGCATCGCCAAAGTGGTGGTATGGCTGTTTGCGCTGGCAATGGCTTACCCCTATTTGCCCGGGTCTGACACCGAAGCGTTCAAAGGCCTGTCGGTTCTGGTGGGTTTGATGCTGTCCATGGGGGCTTCGAGCCTGGTTGGGCAGGCGGCCAGCGGCTTGATTCTGACCTATGGGCGTGTTTTTCGCAAAGGCGAGTACGTGCGCGTGGCAGAGCAGGAGGGTACGGTTACCGAAATGGGCATCTTCACCACCCGCATTCGCACCGGGCTGGGCGAGGAGCTGACCATTTCGAATGCCAGCATTCTGGGTGCCACGACCAAGAACTACTCGCGTACCGTGCAGGGCGCCGGTTTTGTGCTCGATACCACGGTGACGATTGGATACGACACGCCCTGGCGCCAGGTGCATGCGTTGTTGATCGAAGCGGCGCGACGTACCGAGGGCGTGACGCTGAACCCTGCGCCCCAGGTATTCCAGACTGCTTTGAACGATTGGTATCCAGTCTATCGCCTGGTGTGCCAGGCCATACCTTCCGAGCCGCGCCCCCGCGCACTACTGCTCAGTGCCTTGCACGCCCATATTCAGGATGTGTTCAATGAGTACGGGGTGCAAATCATGTCGCCTCAATACTTTGAAGACCCCAAGGAACCCAAAGTCGTGCCACCAGTCAACTGGTACCCCGCGCCGGCTGTCAAGCCGGCCGGCGATCAAGCCCCATAAGCGGAAGTCACATTGCCCATGACGCATTTCGAGTTGGTATGCAGTCTGCTGTTTGCGCTGGCTATCGTCCATACGTTTTCCACCAAGTACTTCGAGCATCTGGCGCATTTGCAGCCGCGCCATGCGGGCCTGTGGCACTGGCTGGGCGAGGTGGAGGTAGTGTTTGGCTTCTGGGCGCTGGTGCTCGCCATCTGCATGTTCTTCATGGTCGGTTCCAAGGCGGCCGTGGACTACATCGACACCCGCAATTACACCGAGCCCATGTTTGTTTTTGCGGTGATGGTGATCGCCGCCACGCGGCCCATTCTGCAGGCCGCCATGGGACTGGTGCAGTGGCTGGCGCGCGCAGTGCCCTTGGGCGGCAGTCTGGGGTACTACCTGGTGGTCATGGTGTTGGTTCCCCTGCTGGGCTCATTCATCACGGAACCTGCCGCCATGACCCTGGCTGCATTGATTCTGGGCAACCGCTTCTTTGCCCGCAATCTTTCGACTCGCCTCAAGTACGCAACCCTGGGTGTGCTGTTCGTCAATATATCAGTCGGCGGCACACTGACTTCGTTTGCCGCGCCACCGGTCTTGATGGTGGCCGCCCAGTGGGGTTGGGACACCCGTTTTATGGCCTCCACGTTTGGCTGGAAAGCTGCCATTGCGGTCCTCGTCAATGCCGTGGCGGTTTCGGTCTGGTTCCGTCGGGAACTAGTGGCCCTGTCGTTGCAAACCGAGGCGAAAGACGCCCCAACGCCTGTGCCCTTGACGCTGGTGGCGGTTCACCTGGCATTCCTGGTGGGCGTCGTGGTATTTGCACACCATCCACCCATTTTCATGGGCTTGTTCCTGTTCTTTATGGGCATCACGCATGCCTATGAACACCACCAGGACCGCCTGATCCTGAAAGAGGGATTGCTGGTGGCTTTTTTCCTTGCGGGGCTGGTGGTGCTGGGTGGCCAGCAACAGTGGTGGCTGCAGCCGCTGCTCATAAGCATGAGTAGCGATGTGGTGTTTGTGGGGGCTATTGCTCTGACGGCCTTCACCGATAACGCCGCTTTAACCTACCTGGGTTCGCTGGTCGAGGGCTTGAGCGACAGCTTCAAGTACGCGCTGGTGGCTGGTGCCGTGACCGGTGGCGGCCTGACCATCATTGCCAACGCGCCCAACCCGGCTGGCATTGCCATTCTTCGCCAGCACTTTGACGAAGGGGTCGTGCACCCCATGGGTCTACTCGTTGCCGCCCTGCCGCCCACGCTGGTGGCTGCTGCGGCGTTTTGGATCTTTCGATAGCGCGCCGACTCATCTGAATCGGAGAAGCTGACCCAGATCAGGGTGGATTGGCCGTGTTTTGGGAAACGCCCAAAATTCACATGCAAAATGTGCCGTTAGCCCTCGTCATATAAGCATAAGCAGCTATCAATGTCGTAGCAAATCAAACTTCCAGATTGTCAATCAACCGGGTCGCCCCCAATCGTGCCGCAGCCAGTACCACCAGCGGGTCACCGCTGTGCGGGCTTTGCAGGTCAGCCTGCCGGCGCACAGCGACATAGTCTGGTCGCCAGCCGGCGTGGCTCAGGCTTTGCATCGCTTGCGATTCGAGGCGGCTGATGCCCGCACTGTCCAGCGCCGGGTCTGCGCGCAGGGCCTGAACCACAGTTTTCAATGTGGCAGATAGCTGCACCGCCTGTTGGCGCTCGGCTGGGCTCAGGTAGCCATTGCGTGAGGACAGGGCCAGGCCGTCTTCGGAGCGCTGGGTTTCGCCGCCCACAATGTTCACCGGCATGGCAAATTGTTTGACCATGTTGCGAATCACCATTAGCTGCTGATAGTCCTTCTTGCCAAAGAGTGCGGTGCGCGCCTGGGTGCAGGACAGCAGCTTGAGCACCACGGTGCATACACCGATGAAGAAGCCGGGTCGAAAGTGCCCTTCCAGAATGTCGGCCAGTTCGGCGGGCGGGTGTACCTTGAAGGTCTGCGGTTGCGGGTACATCTCGGCTTCCAGCGGCGCAAACACCAGATCGCATCCGGCGGCCTCCAACTGCTGGCAATCGGCATCGAGTGTGCGTGGGTAGGTGTCAAAGTCTTCATGGGGCGCAAATTGCAGCCGGTTCACAAAGATGGTGGACACGGTGATGTCACCCAGCGGCTTGGCCTGTCGCACCAAGGCCAGGTGCCCCGCATGCAGGTTGCCCATGGTGGGCACCACGGCTGGGTGGCGGTAGGCGCTCAGGTGATCGCGCAGATCGGATAGGGTGTGTACGAGTTGCATCGTGTGAAAACCTGTCTACCAGGCGTGTATTTCATCAACCGGAAAGCTGCCACTTTTGACAGCAGCTACATAGGCTTCAAACGCGCCCCGCACGCTGGCCGCGTCTTCCATGAAGTTGTGTACGAACTTGGGGTTCTTGCCCAGGTTCAGGCCCAGCATGTCGTGCATCACCAGCACCTGGCCGGCCGTGCCCTTGCCCGCGCCAATGCCAATGGTGGCGCAGTGCACCAGTTCATCGGTGAGTTCTTTGGACAAGGGTGCTGGCACCATCTCCAGTACCAGCATGCTGGCGCCAGCATCCTGCAGTTCGTGTGCCTGGCGCTTAAGTGTCTCTGCGCTGACCTGCGTTTTGCCCTGTACGCGGTAGCCGCCCAGTGAATGCACGGTTTGCGGGGTCAGACCCAAGTGGGCGCACACCGGAATGCCTCGCTCAACCAGGAAACGCACGGTCTCGGTAGTCCAGCCACCGCCTTCCAGTTTGACCATGTGGGCACCTGCCTGCATGATGACCCCGGCGCTTCGGATCGCCTGCTCCTTGGACTCCTGGTAGGCACCAAACGGCAGGTCCCCAATCAACCAGGCCGTGCCCTGGGCGCGGCGAAGTCCGCGTGCCACCATTTCGGTGTGGTAACGCATATGCTCCAGCGACACGCCTACCGTGGTGTGCAGGCCCTGGCAGACCATGCCCAGCGAGTCACCAACCAGGATGCTGTCGATGCCGGCGGCATCGGCTACAGCGGCAAAGGTGGCGTCATAGGCGGTGATCATGGTGATCTTTTCACCCCGTGTGCGCATCTCCAGAATGCGCGGCAGGCTGATGGGCTTGCGGCTCGGCATGGGAGACGCCGGGGGCAGGGTGCCGTAGGGCGTGGCATGCAGGGCTGCAGCGTTGCTATCGGTTGGCTGTGTCATGGTGGTGGTAGCTCCATCAACGGGGTTTTTGGCAAGACCGGGCGAATACTAACCGCATTGCAGCGGGTGCGGCGGCAGTTGCGGAGGTCCCGCAAGGTTTCATGTGGGTGAATATGCCAGCCGCACGTAAATCGGTGCGAATGCCTCGGCTTGTGTGATTTCAATCAGCGTTTCCTTGGCCAATTCCAGCAGGGCGATGAAGGTCACCACCAGCACCTGTGAACCACTTGCTGGGTCGAACAGGTCTTCAAAGCCGACAAAGCGCTGTCCTTTGAGCCGCTTGAGGACCATGCCCATGTGTTCACGCACCGATAGCTCTTCGCGCGTGATCTTGTGGTGCTGGACCAGCTTGGCCCGCCGCAGGATATCGCGCCAGGCGTCTTGCAGGTCGGCTATATGCACATCTGGAAAGCGCGGCACCAGCGACTGCTCGATCGCAATTTCGGCCTTGAGAAAGTCGCGCCCGAACTGGGGCTGGGCGTTGAGTTGCGCCGCGGCCAATTTCATCTGCTCGTATTCAATTAGTCGGCGCACCAACTCGGCGCGGGGGTCTTCGGCCTCCTGGCCTTCGGCCACTTTCTTGGGCGGCAGCAGCATGCGCGACTTGATTTCGATCAGCATGGCCGCCATCAACAGGTATTCGGCGGCCAGTTCCAGGTTGCGATTGCGGATCTGGTCCACATAGACCAGGTACTGCTTGGTCACGCTGACCATGGGAATGTCCAGAATATTGAAATTCTGCTTGCGGATCAGGTACAGCAGCAGGTCCAGCGGGCCTTCAAAGGCCTCCAGAAACACCTCCAGCGCGTCCGGAGGGATGTACAAATCCTGCGGCATGGTGAACAGCGGCTCACCATAGAGGCGCGCCAGTGCAACCTGGTCAACGACTTCGGGTATGCTGGGCAATAGGGTCGCGTCGGGCGTGGCGAAGCCAGCGGCTGCAGAACTTTGCGTCATGGATTTGCTATCGAAACAATAGCTTCCCGCGCATATTTGACGGGGGCTAGAGCCTGATTTGGCTCTTATTTGTTGCTGGTTTGGTAGACGTAGGGTTTTTGCGCAACCTTGGCATCGCGAAAGCCGTCACCTGCGTCGCGGTCAATATTGCGGTCCCACAGGAGTGCGCGGCCTTTTTGCTGCTCGGCGTCGAGTTCAGGCTTGTCCTTCTTGAGTTGTTCCAGAAAGGCGGTGGCATCGGACTTGTAGTCGGGGCGGCGAAAGATGTTCATGGCATGTACCTTGTATTGGCGCTTTGTCGCATTTTACCGGGCAGCCGCAGCCATGCCGCTGGCCAGGTCCGGAAACAGTTGTTCTGTGCCCACCCGATGGACCAGCCCACAGCGTGTGGCGATGTCCAGCGGCTGGTGGATCAGCCCGCACAACAGCAGGCGAACGCCATTTTTGTTGCAGGCGCGGGCCAGGTCGATCAGGGTGTCAGCACCGGATGAGTCGATGTAGATTACGTTCTTGAGGTCGAGCACCAGCACCCGCTGAGGCAGGTGGTCCTGGATTTCCTCAATCAACTTGACTGCCCCAAAAAACAGTGCGCCATAGAGCCGGTAGCCCGCCACGCCAGCACCCACGCCCGGATCCTGCAGCGCCGGGTAATCCGCCAATGGCACGGCCTCGCTGCGCGACAGACTGGAAATCCGATAAATAAACGTGATGCAGGCGGCCACCAGCCCCACTTCAACCGCAACCGTCAGGTCAAACACCACGGTCAGGAAGAACACAGCCAGCAGCGTGGCGCGGTAGGGCAGGCGGAACTGGCGCAAATGCAGGAACTCGCGCCACTCCCCCATGTTCCAGGCAACAAACATCAGAATGGCTGCCATCGCTGCAAGGGGTATGTTCTGCGCCAGAGGCGCGGCCAGTAGCACTACCAACAGCAAGGTGACGGCGTGCACCGCACCCGCAATTGGGCTATGGGCGCCACTCTTGACGTTGGTGACCGTTCGGGCAATGGTTCCGGTAGCTGGCATGCCGCCAAAAAAGGGCGTCACAAAATTGGCGATGCCCTGGGCCATCAATTCCTGGTTGGGGTCGTGGCGCTCGTCGGTCATGCCGTCCGCCACGCGGGCGCACAGCAAGGATTCGATTGCGCCCAGCAAGGCCAGGGTGATGGCGGGTATGAACAAAAACCGGGCTGAACTCCATGAAAAGTCAGGCCAAACCAGGCCCGGCAAGGCAGACGGAATACCGCCAAAGCGGCTGCCGATGGTTTCGATGGGTAGCTGCAGCGAGGAAACGCACAGGGTGGCCAGCACCAACGCCACAATCGAGCCGGGCACCAGCATCAGGCGTGCCGCCCAATTGAAGCGGCGTGCCAGGGTTGGCACGCCAAATTGCCACAGCACGATGATGGCTAGGCATGCCAGGGCCAACGCCGTAGCTTCCCAGTTGATGGTGTGCAGGGCGCCAAACAGCGTGGACAGGATGCCAAAGAAGTCGGCCGGCATGGCAGCCACCTTCAGCCCCAAAAATTCCTTGATTTGGGACACGGCAATCAGCACCGCAATGCCGTTGGTAAAGCCAATGACGACCGAGACAGGGATAAACCGTATCAGCGTACCCGCCTTGAAGAAGCCCATGGCAAACAGCATCACACCCGACATGGCGGTTGCGATGATCAGATTGGCCAGGCCATAACGCTCCACGATGCCGTAGACGATGACGATAAACGCCCCGGCCGGTCCGCCAATCTGCACCCGGCTTCCGCCGAGCACCGATATCAGAAACCCGGCAATGATGGCAGTGAAGAGACCGGCTTCGGGCTTCAGACCGCTGGCGATGGCAAACGCCATGGCCAGGGGCAGCGCGACCACGCCGACGGTCAGCCCGGCGCCCACATCTTTCATGAACAGATGCTGGTTGTAGCCGTGCAGCGAGTCCATTAGCCGGGGCCTGAACCAGGATTTCGGTTTGTCAGGTTGTTCGGTTGGGGTTGCCATGTCCATCGCGGTATTGTCGGTCAGAGTGGTGCGCTTTTTCAGGCGTGTGCGGTGGCGGCGCTGCTGCGCGCCAGCGCTCTGGAAGCCAGGAAGACACGCGCTGCGCTGGGCACCAATTCGCGCCAGAGCGTTTCATCAAAACCCACAGGACAGCGCACCCCGGCGAGTTTGAAAAGGGCTTTGGAGTCGCCTTTGACAGCGAAGGCCACCCGGTTGGTGGCTCCGGGGTCATTGACCAGTAACAGGTTGCCGTCAAAGTTGGTTCGGATGCGGTCCACAATGACTTCAAAGAGTGGCTTGCAGCCATGCAAATTGGCTACAAACATGCCACCGGGGTTCAGGGCATTGTGGCAATCGGTGTAAAACTGCTCCGAGCTCAAGGCCTGTGGCAGCCCATCGATGTCAAATCCGTCCGCCAGCAACACGTCGAACTTTTCACTGGTGTGACGCAGGAAGTCCGCCGCATCGGCTAAGTGCACTGCGAAACGGTGGTCATCGGGTGGCACGGAAAAACTGTTGCGCAGCGCGATGACATGCGGGTTGATCTCGATCACCGTGATATCGGTTTGCGGCAGGCACCGGTAACAAAACTTGGCCAGTGAGCCTCCGCCCAGGCCAATCATGGCAATGCTGCGCGGGTGCGGGTTATGCAGGAGAAAACCCATCATGATGCGGGTGTACTCAAACTGCAGCGCGTCGGGGTGCATGATGTCCATGCGGCTTTGGATGTCATGCATGGAGAAGAACAGCGACTTGCTGGACAGCGTCTCGTAGATGACGGGTTTGACGTGCTCGCGGTGTGCCATCTCATTGCGGCCCGGAGGCAAAGCGGCCGTTGCGCAGGTCGTCAAAAATCGGTCCCCATGCCAATACCATGAGCAGCAAGGCGAGGGGCACTGTGGCGACGTACCCGACGGTCTTGAAACCATAGGCACCCAGCAACGCTCCTCCAAAAAAACTGGTGACCAAAAGGCCGTGGATGCGTAGTTTGCGGCGATTAGCCAGCACTTTTTGCGCATATGCCGAGCCGCTGAAGTAGGACAGCTTCCCCAGTTCGATACCCAAATCCGTCAGCAGACCGGTCACATGCGTGGTGCGTATCTCGGCGTGCGAGATCTTGGTAATCACTGCGTTTTGCAGACCCATAATGAAGCACAGCAGCAACACCGTGACGGGTACAAAAAACTCCTCAAAGTGGCTGATGGCGGCTCCGAATACGCCAAAGACCAGCAACAAAACCGCCTCAACCAACAATGGTCGTGCGAAAGCACTGCGCATCTGGCGACGCTGGCTCCAGTTGACCATCCAGGCGGTGGTGATGGAGCCGCCCAGGAAGGCAGCAATCAGGGCAACACCGGCCACTGCCAGCTTGATTTGCCCCAATATCAGGTTGTCCGCCACCGATGACAGGATGCCTGACATGTGCGATGTGTATTGCCCGACCGCCAGAAACCCGCCTGCGTTGGTGGCCCCGGCAATGCCGCACAAGGCACAACCTAGCCGCAAATTGGCACCGGGGTTGCGGTGAATGTCGGTCCACCAGTGGATTCGAAAACTCACGGCGTTTACGGGCTGAGGTGGCCGAATTAATGGATGCGCATGCCCGGCTGCGCACCCGGCCAGGGGTTGAGAATGTAAATGCCGGGGTTGACCTTTTCATCGCCATGGCTGGCAGCCAGCACCATGCCTTCTGACAGGCCGAACTTCATTTTGCGCGGCGCCAGGTTGGCCACCAGTACGGTGAGTTTGCCCACCAGTTCTTCGGGCTTGTAGGCGCTGGCGATGCCGCTGAACACATTGCGCGTCTTGGGTTGGCCTGCATCGTCTTTTTCACCGGCATCCAGGGTCAGGCGCAGCAGCTTGGTGGAGCCTTCGACTGCTTCGCAGTTCAGGATGGCGGCTATGCGCAGGTCAACTTTGGCGAAATCGTCAATGGAAATGGAGGGCGCTATGGCCTCGCCACCGGGTGCGTTGGGGTCCAGCGCCGCAGTGGGTGCTGCGGATTTTGCTACTGCTTTTGCAGCGGTCTTTGTAGCTTCTACGGGGGCTGTGGCCTCGATGACACCGAAAAGCGCATCCAGTTGATCGGTCGTGACGCGCTGCATCAGGTGCTGGTAAGGCGCAATGGCGGTGACATCGGTATCCACATCCCATTGGTCCATGGGCAAGCCGACAAAGTCCTGCACCGAACGCGCCAGAGACGGCAGGATGGGCGCCAGGTAGCGGGTTAGCACCGCGAAGGCGTTGACCAGCACCGAGCAAACCTGGTGCAGGGCTTCATTGTTGGCGGGGTCCTTGGCCAGATCCCAGGGCTTGTGCTGGTCCACATAGGCATTCACATTGTCAGCCAGCAGCATGATCTCGCGCGTGGCCTTGCCAAATTCGCGGGTGTCGTAGAGCTCGGCGATGGTGTCCGACTCGGTGCGGATGTCGGCCAGAATGGCCGCGCCCATGGCACCAAATTCGTTGGTCAGTTTGCCGTCAAAGCGTTTGGTCAAAAAGCCGGCCGCGCGGCTGGCAATGTTGACAAACTTGCCAATCAGGTCGCTGTTGACCCGGGCCATGAAGTCGTCTGCGTTGAAGTCAATGTCTTCATTGCGTGCGGAGAGCTTGGCGGCCAGGTAGTAACGCAGCCACTCAGGGTTCATGCCCAGGCTCAGGTACTTGAGCGGATTCAGCCCGGTGCCACGGCTCTTGCTCATCTTCTCGCCGTTGTTCACTGTCAGGAAACCGTGCACAAACACGTTGTCTGGTGTCTTGCGGCCACTGAAGTGCAGCGTAGCGGGCCAGAACAAAGTGTGGAAGGTAACGATGTCCTTGCCGATGAAGTGGTACTGCTCCAGCCGCGGGTTGGCCATGTAGTCGTCATAGCTCTGGCCGCGCTTGGTCAGCAGGTTCTTGATAGACGCCAGGTAGCCAATGGGTGCGTCCAGCCACACATAGAAATACTTGCCCGGCGCGTCGGGAATTTCGATGCCGAAATACGGCGCGTCACGTGAAATATCCCAGTCACCCAGGCCCTCGCTGGTGGTGCCGTCGGGATTGGTGCGGACCGAAAACCACTCCTTGATCTTGTTGGCCACTTCGGGCTGCAGTTTGCCATCCTGCGTCCACTGCTCCAGAAAGGCCACGCAGCGCGGGTCGGAGAGTTTGAAGAAGAAGTGCTCGGAGTTCTTAAGCTCGGGCTTCGCACCCGACAGCACTGAAAACGGGTTGATCAGGTCCGTGGGC
>DAOQRI010000022.1:0-14029 GCA_035355475.1 Rhodoferax sp.
CAAAACTGCCTCCTTGCCAATGACGATAGCCGGACGTTGTCAACGCCCTGACGGCGTAACCGGCTAGCCTTGCCCTGCAACAGAGGTACATATCTTCGGCAATCGATTCAAACCACTCCGGCAGCCCTCCCAGCTCGTGCCACATGACCCTCGGTACCCACAAACAAGCGCCGATTACCATGGCGACATCCCTGCGCTGGGGGTCGAGATTCGGCACCGGATTGAAGAATGGATCGAGCAAGCATCCACGATCTATCAGTTCGCCGCTCCTGGCATCGTATTGAGGTAGGCTGAGTATGGCGGGCGTATTGAGCTGGCGGGCTTCCAAATGCAATGTTTCCAGCGCGTCCGGGTATAGCACCGCGTCATTGTTCAGGAGCAGAATATATTGCCCCTTCGCTGCTGCTGCCATCCGGTTATTGGCAACGCAAAACCCAACATTCTCCGAGCTTTCAATCAACTTGACATGCGGATACTGTTCTCGGATATGTGCCGGCGATCCATCACTTGAAGCGTCGTCATGGACCAAAATTTCTATATTAACTTCGCCGCTTTGCACGATCACTGACCGTATGCAGTCGTCAATTACTGCCATTCCGTTGTAGTTGGCAATGCAAACCGAAACCAATAGAGGCTGGAACATGTGACGTCTGCTAGTTGTTGGGCGCCCATGAAACCATTCCTGTAGGTCGCCGTTGCAGCCACTCCAGCGTATTCGCAACTCCCTGGGTCAGATCCATTTTCGGCTCCCAGTCCAATCGCATGGTGAGACGGGAGATGTCGAGCACCACACTGCGAACGTCTATACCCCGCGCTGGGCGATGAATCGTTTCCACGCGAGCTTTACACGCCATTTCGACTAGGCCTTTGACCTGGTTGATGCTATGCCCCATTCCGCTGCCTAGGTTGTAGGTGCCGCTGTCTTGGGGCGATTGGATCAGCCGTAGAGTAGCCTCCACGATGTCATCGATGTAGACAAAGTCCCGCACATTTTCCCCGTCGCCCCAAATCTCGAGTGGAGTGCCCATATGGGCATGTTCAAGCATGGTTCGGATTAGTCCAAAGCCATTGCGCAAACTCTGGCCCGGCCCATAGGCATTTGAAGGCCGAAAGATGGTTACCGCATGGCCAATATCTCGCAACTCCTGGCAAACAGACTCCTGTGCAGCCTTTGCCGCCCCATAAGGAGACATCGGCGCAAGGGTATCCTCTTCGGTCGCCGGTAACCGTGCTGAATTGCCATACACGGTGCCACCTGAGGAAAAATAGATAAGGTGGGTTTCCGGCTGCGCTTTCAGACACTCTACCAAGTGCCGTGTCATGTCTATGTTGCTCTGTTCCAGGGCTGGTCGCTCAGACGATAGACCGGGTGTAGTCGCGCTCGCCAGATGGACCACGGTGCTGCAGTTCGGCAGTATCTGTTGTAGGCGACCTACGTCTGCACGACCGACGACCAGTGCGGGTACTTTTTCCTTATGCAAGCGATTGGCCAACGCACCGCCAATGAAGCCGGTGCCGCCCAATAACAAGACATCTTTGTTCTTCACGCCTGTGGTTCCTGCAGATCACGATACGCTTGAACGTATCGGTTGGCACAATCATCCCAAGTGCCAATAGAGTCTTTGATCCAATGACGCGCCATCTCGCCTGATAGTTGATTATTCTCCGGTCGCTCTAACCAGTTCAACCCTTGCTCAACCTCTAAGCGGGTAGTCGCCAACCAACCCGTCTGCTGGTGCTGCAACATATCGCGGTGCGCTGGCAAGTCGCTGGCCAGCACGGGCAACCCGGCCGCCATCGCTTCCAGCATTACCTGTGGGCGCCCCTCATCGTGGCGGCTCAGAGTAATAAGACCACTCGCAATTGGAAACCACTTCTGCAGCAATGCTGCCGGATGGGTAGGTCCGTGGTAATGCACCCACGGCGGAACATCAACGGCCTCTTGCATGGGACCAAACAAGTGCAACTGCCGCGTTGATCCAAAGAGCCCTTCACCCCAGGCGAACAGTTCACCCACCTTAGCCCGCGTGAGACGGGTGACGGCGAGCCAGTGGTGCACATTGTCTGGTGCAGGGATGCGAATCACGTCAAACCATGCGTCATCCACTCCAAACAGTACAGTCCGAACTTCGGCCAAGTCCCCAAACATCTCGCGTAAGGTCGTGACCATCCATTCGGCATTCGGTGCCAAAATGGCGCGACGCTGGCGCAGCATCGCTCGCAGTACTAGTCGCATGCCGGGGAGGCGCAACAGGCCAAAGTCACTTCCCAGTACTGTAATGAGCGCTGGAGTACGCGTGCCCCATAAAGGTAGCGCGTTTTGCAGCCAGTTCGCATGTACCACGTCAACGGCCTCGCGTCGATAGACTCTGCGCAAGCGCAACAGAAACAAAAACACGGTGCCTAACGCCAGCGCCCGTCGAGTTCGCAGCAAGTGTGCCATTCCACCCTGAGTAGATAAGTCCGCAAGCCAGGTTGCATCCGAACCTGTACCCGCCTGAGCGGCATTTTTCGGCAAGTCGCCCGGCGGAGCCCATACCGACAGACTAAGACCACTTTGCCGTGCCAAGGCAACCACCATATTGGCAATGAAGCGGCTACGCCAGTCCTGCGCGTTTTGCGGGTAGGAGGAACTGCTCAGCAGGACGTTCACGCTATGAGCCTTCGGTGTCGCTCGTGTCGATATCTTTGAAATGCAGTGCCGACACTTGTTCGGACACGATCCCCACCAAAAATGTGAAGATTGCGGAGATGAAAAGCAAGGCACTCATGTTGGTGAAACGACCGGTACTGAAGAAGGTATAGCTGTAGTAGGCTAGTCCAGTCAAAAAGAAACCTGCACTGACCGGCAAGAACAACCTTTGGGGTGAGAACAGCGTGCCGATTTTGATAATGATCAACAGGAAGCGCACGCCATCGCGCAGCGGGTGAATGTGACTGGTGCCACTGCTGCGACGCGGCGAGTGAATGGGCACATAGGCCACGCTGTAACCCGCACGAAAAAAACTCATGGTGATCGTGGTGGGGTAGGAAAAACCGTTGGGTAGCAAGTAGAGAAACTGGCGAAACCTGGCAGCCCGTACCGCCCGGAATCCCGACGTCAAATCTGCTATGGGCTGCATAACCATCCAGCTCGCGAAGCGGCTGAACAGGTCGTTGGCCACGGCGCGGTGCAGACCGGCCTGAGAGCCAGTTTGCCGAGCTCCCACCACCATGTCATTCCCCTCATCCAGTTTGGCCAGCAAAGCCGGTATGTCTTGCGGCTTGTGTTGACCGTCACCATCCATGAAGACGATGATTTTTCCATTTGCGTTGCGCGCGCCAGTCTTGATGGCTGCGCCATTTCCCTTGGCATAGGGATGGCGGATCAAATGCACACCGTAGGACTCACAAACCTTTGCCGTGTCATCGGTTGATCCGTCATCCACCACCAGTATCTCAGCACCGACCATCAAGGCCACCAAAGATGGCAAGATTGAGCGCAAGCTATCGGCTTCATTGCGTGCGGGAATGACAACGGTGACGCGATCAGGAAAAATCATGGAAGTGGAGTCCGACATCAGTGTGTCGCCATGTTAATCGCGTCAAGCACCTGCTCCAAGGTTTGCCTCTCTTCTTTGGAGAGCAACGCGCCACGCAGTTCAGTCAAGAGTTTTCTTGCCGCCGGCAGGTTGCCTGCAATGAACTGCAATTGCGCCCACTTTAGACGGTTGCTGGTGTTGCCGGGGTTCAGTGCAAGTGAGCGTTGCAGCGCAGCCCTGGCACCTGCTAGATCTCTGGCCGCCAACCACCGGTAGTCAGCCAACCAGGACCATAGAATAGCCTGAACGCCGGAGTCGACCCCAGGGTTTGCAAAGGCAGCTGCAAATAGGCGTTCCACGTCCGCGTCGGACAGACAAAGCTCACCCTGGGCCGCCATCTCCTTGACCGAATATAGAACCGTACGATCCCCCGGTGCAAATGGCGTCGAAACCAATCGTCTTTCGAGCGTCTGCGCAACTTCGTTCGGTACTGCGCCGCGCGTCTTGCAAGCCACATCTATTTGCCCCAGCAATGCCAACTTGAAATTGGGATTTAATGCGTTGGCCTGCGCGTAGTGCGCCTGAATTTGCGCAAGCCAGGGGGAGACTGATGAACGGTCAGCAGTGATCAGACCGGCAAGTGCCTGCCCCGCCTCGTAGTGTGCCTGCGCTGATTGGGGGTGGTATTCCACAGCAAATTGGGTGCGGCGAATTTCATCACCGAATGGGTAGACACGCAAAGCCGTTATCACCGCCAGCAAACCCAACAGTGCCGTCGCAAGTCGTAGCACGTGCGGGTGCACGGATGACCGTACCCGTTGACCCGCCAACACCAAGCCCAACGGCACCCACAGCAATCCCAGCAAAGGCAGGTAGTTGCGGTGTTCGTGTGCAATCTCCAAGGGCAGAAGCGTGGACTCCAGGGTATGCCCAACCAGAAACCACGCGACACCCAACGCCGCCAGCGGCACGCGATTTCGCATTTGCCATACCAGCATGGCCAGCGCTAAAAGGCCGAGTGCAGACGGCACCGTGCTCCAGGGGGTCAACCAGTCCAAGGAAATGGTGATGTCATCATGGTAAAGGCCAAAAGCGGAGAGGCGCGGCACAAACACCAAGCTGATGTAGAACCACATCACTCTACATTCGGTCATGAGCCGTTCGGCCGCAGTGAATGGGCGCATCTGGTAGCCCGCCCACACCCACTGCCCCCTGTCGGACTGCAAATACACCAGTACAACAATAGCGCTAACACCTGCCAACAGCAGCAACCCCTTGGCGAACTTGTCCAATCGTCCGACATTTGCACGATGCAGGATCATCTCCCACGCCAAGACGTAGATCGGAAGTAGCAACCCTGTCTCCTTGCTCAAAATCGACAGAGGCCAAAGCACCGCCCAGGCCACCACCAATTTTGCAAGACCTACGCGCCCCACGTTTTCTCGCGCCTGGACGTGGAGCCAGAACGCGGCGAGTAAAAAGAACGCAGCAAGACTGGTCATGCGCTGTACTACATGCAGCACTGGCAGGACCTGAATAGGGTGCAACAACCATGCCGCCGCTACAACACCCGCCAGTGCCCTCCTCTGCGACTCTGGCACAGCGGCACAGGTCGATGCCAATACATGGCGCATCAGGCCATAGACCAGCCCACCGCACAGCATATGAATGACGAGGTTTGTTGCTTTGAATGCGACCGGGCTGAAGCCGCTCAAAAAATAGTTGAGCGCAAAACTCAGCTGCGCCAACGGCCGGCCAGTGGGACCAGCACCGCCGCTCAACCACGCATTGCGCAGCCCATCCCAAGTCAGCCTTTCCAACTGCACACCCGATGCAGTGAGAATGCTGGGGCCGTCATCAAAGAAAAAAGCCCCGCGCATACCAGGCCAATAGATCAGGCCCAATACTGCGAGCAGTAAACTGCCACCTACGATTGAACGGATGCGAGGGTTCACGGACAGGGGCCAGGTCACAAATAAAAAAGCCCCGTGGCGAACCAAGGGGCTTTTAGAACAGACTGGTGACAGATCAGAAGTCTTTGCAAGAAGAAGGACGGTATTTGGCGGGAGTCGGTGTTGTGCCGCCACCGCAGGTCCACAACACTTGTCCATTTGCCTGACCGGTGCCACGCAAAATGACTTGCGTGCTGGTTGCGGAACTCAAACCTGTATCAGTGGAAGCAGTCACGATAATGTCGCCGGTGGTGGACGACGTGCCGGTATAGCTCACCGATGCCACGTACTTAGATACCTGAGTCTGCACGCCCATAGAACCCATCGGCAATGCCATCGTGCCCTTTTGGGAATAGGCCTCTGCCACCGCGGTACGACCAGAAGACCCAGCCAAGATGATTTCAGAAACCTTGGCGCGGACCATATAGTCTTGGTATGCAGGCAATGCTACCGCAGCCAAGATACCAATGATCGCAACCACGATCATTAACTCGATCAGGGTAAAACCCCGCTGAACGGTGCGCAACATAAATACTCCTTTGAGGGTGAATGAGGCTTATCTTTATGCACATTCTGTGCCATGCGGTATTCAAGCAAAAAACTACTGAAAGCGCCAAGAAACCGCGCAATTTTTGTTAACGCGCGGAGAAAGTGACATTTATGTCAACTATACGCTTGAAATTGCCTACCGAAGCTCAATCATCAACCAATGTGTCAGCTTGTCAACATAGTGTTTGTCCAAGCCGAGGTCCAGCAGGTGCCACCGAAAGGTATTGCCCAATTGGGCTTTCTTGAACATGTTGAGCTTGTGCTGGCGTTTGAAAGTGGCGACCTGATCCGCCATCTGTTTGAATACCTTGCTGGTCTTCATCTCAAACGCCTTGTCACCATAGCGCTCTGCACTGGGTGCAACATCGGCAAAGTGTTTTGCCAGAGTCTCCCCAAAAACCTTGGCCTCTCTTGCATCAAACCAATTCAATAGCATCTGCTTCTCCCGATCCATGAGGCGCACGAAAGCGCACGCACCCTCTTAGCTATCATAGTTGCATTATTTCAGGGGACAACTATGGGACTGTTGGGTCGTTTCATGAATCCCTCCGCGGTTTCACCGGAAGCTCGGTTTGCAAAAGCCCGTGTCTACTTCGATCAGGCCAACGCACTGCTGGACGAAGGCCACAATCGCGAAGCCATTGATGCTTACCAAAAGGCATTGGCGTTGAAGCCAGACGCAGCATCGGCTCACTTCAACATGGGCAATGCTTATCTGGAATTGAGAGAACTCGATGTCGCATGTACCGCCTACCAAAAGGCGCTCAACATCAAGCCCGACTTGGTGGATGCCTGGCTGGCGCTGGGCAGTGCGCTTGAACAACTCGGTCACAACGACCAGGCTGCACAAAATTACCAAAAGGCACTGCTTCAACACCCTGGCAATGCCCAGTTGCATGGCCGTCTAGGAGATGTGCAAAGACAAAACGGAAGATTGCGCGAAGCACAGGATCACTATCTACGCGCTATCCGCCTGACCCCGGATGACGCGGAACTCCACTACAAAATCGGCGCCGCAACACACGAGCGTCACATTCACGGCGAAAAAGACAACCTGCTGCTGGAGCAGGCACTGGATCATTACCATGAGGCCCTGCGTCTGGATTCGCAACATCTGAATGCCTGCCTGGGACTGGCAAAAGTGCTTCACGATTCGGGCAGATTGGAAGAGGCTACCAGTTCCTTTCGCCGAGCAATTGCCATAGAACCGCGCAATATCGAACTCTATATAACGCTAGGCTTGGTGCTACAGGCACGCGACGATTTTTCAGGAGCGGAAGCGTGCTACAGAGATGCTCTGACCATTGAACCAAATACTGCAACTGTATACAACAACCTGGGCGGCCTCTACAAAAGGCAGGGAAAGGAAAACGATGCCATTCAGTTCTTCACACAGGCCATAGCCTGCAATCCCAAGTTCGCGGAAGCCCAATTCAATCTGGGAAACTCTTTGAACAAATTGGCGAAATATGAAGAGGCCGAACAATGCTTTCTTAAGGCAATTGCTTTGCAACCGGATTTCGCAGAGGCTCACCTAGACTATGGCGTCCTCATGCAGCACTTTGGCAAACTGGATCTCGCGGAGCGCAAGTACCGTTTGGCCTTGGAGCTGAAGCCAACCTTGGTAATGGCTTACAGCAATCTTGGAACCGTCTTGAACCTGACGCGACGTTTTCAGGAGGCAGATACCGTCTACCAGGAAGGGTTGTCGCGACAACCCGAATCGACTGAAATCTTGATCAACTGGGCCAATACGCTCAAAGATACCGGCAGGATTGAAGCGGCATTGGAGAAACTAAGGCGAGCGATATCCCTTGAGCCTGACAACAAACAGGCATACAACAATCTGCTGTTCATTCAACACTACCTGCCAACCCTCCCGGTGCAGCAAATGTTTGACGACGCCTGCAATTTTGGCGCAGCTGCAGCACGCTTAGCCAATCCCTACACAACCTGGAGCAATCTGGCAGAACCGGATCGACCGTTGCGTGTCGGACTTGTATCTGGAGACCTGTGTAGCCACCCGGTTGGTTATTTTCTTGAAGGTGTATTGCGCGCGCTGAACATCCATGCAAATGGGCAGTTGGAAGTTTATGCCTATTCAAGTCGTTCCGCCTACGACAGCACGAGTGCCAAGTTGCGCGCCCAATGTTCGGGTTGGCGTTCTGCAATGGGGTTGTCTGACGAAGCCTTGGCCGCCCGAATCCGTGAAGACGGCATCGACATTTTGATGGATCTATCTGGACACACTGCAAACAGTCGACTCACCATGTTTGCCTGGAAACCAGCACCGGTGCAGTTGAGCTGGCTCGGATACTTCGCAACGACGGGCCTCCAGGCCATCGATTACCTGATTGCCGACCCCTGGACTCTCACCGAAAAGGAGGAGTCTTTTTTTACCGAAAAAGTATGGCGTCTGCCTGAAACACGGCTGTGTTTCACGGCCCCTGAACCGCTGGTCGACGTGACACCGTTGCCCGCAATGTCTCAAGGTTACATCACCTTTGCGTGCTTCAATAACCTTAGCAAGGTTAATGATTTGGTACTTGCAACCTGGTCACGCATTCTTGCCAGTGTCCCCAACAGCAAGTTGTTCGTCAAAGCACAGTTGATTGGCGAGACTGAGCAAAGCCAACAGGTTGTTCAGAGGATGGAGAATTTTGGCATTCCCCGAGAGCGTCTGATCCTGGAAGACTACGGATCTCGCACTGAATATCTCAACGCACACAATCGCGTGGACATTGCACTGGACCCTTTCCCCTACCCAGGTGGCACGACCACTGCTGAATCATTGTGGATGGGAGTACCCGTACTGACATTGGCAGGCCAAAACTTCTTGTCACGTCAGGGCGTCGGCCTCTTAGCCAATGCCGGCTTGCATGACTGGATTGCAAAAGATATCGAGCACTACGTTTCGCTGGCACAGACACATGCAAACGCCTTGACGTCATTGACTCAACTGCGCGCGCGCTTACGGCAAGACGTTCTGCAATCCCCGGTTTTCGACGCTGCCAAGTTCTCTTTGCACTTTGCAGATTCTTTGCGTTCCATGTGGCGCATATGGTGCGCCTCGTATGAGGGCTGTTCTAAAAAGGATCGCCCCTAACTAGCACGTTGTTGAAGCAGGAACTCCGGCCCAATGGCTTGCCGATTTACCGCAAATAAATGATAACGCTTCTGCATGCGGAATGATCGTGTGTAATACGAAGATGGTGAAAGCAAAAGTCATGGGACGTTACAGATGAGGCTTGGAGCCGCGTTGAGACTTTGATTCCAGTGCGCCAAATGGCTGCCGAACAATCCTACACGCTGAAGGTTGGTTGCGTAAGAAAGCCCAAGGGCCCTCGACTGGTATTCAATGGAATCGCGTATGTTGTGCTACGCACGGGCTGCCAGTGGAAAACGCTCCCTGCCGAGCGCTACGGCAGCGCCAGTGCAATTCATGCGCGATACCTTGAATGGGAAAAGGCAGGCTTCCCTGAAGCGTTATGGAAATTGGGTCTTGCTGAATACGGCTCGTTTGAAGGCATCGTTTGGCGATGGTAAATCGTTGACGGGCAATGATGAAGACACCATTGGCACAGGAAAGCGTTGGGTCAAATCCCACGGGTTGGGGGAAGTACGGGACCAGTTCGCGACGCCAAAGTTGGCAAGCGACCCAACCCACCACACAGGCGACACAAGCATTTGTGTGCAGATGCGGGCGAAACCGGAGCACCGGCCCTGTAGGTGATTGGGGAGCATGGTTACATTCCCAACGTCAAGAGGCGCAGTCAAGAACCCTAGGAAATTGAACGGATCATGAGAAAAGGACCAGGCGTTGGTTGTCGAGATGACTCACAGCTGGTTCAACCGGTTTCGAAAGCTGCTGGTGCGGAACGAGGAACTTGACCGCAGCTTCTTGACGATTCAAAAGATCAAGTTGGATGTAAATACTATTTAAGGATAAATTCTAAGGCGCACGTGCATAGTGCCCCACGAGTTGCACAATGTCCTGGATTCTGTCCAGGCCAATCCACAGCGGCAGCCTGAGCAGGCAATCCGATACTTGCACGGTGGTTGTCAATCTTCCGTGTGTCCGAGCATAGCGCTTTGCGGCGGGAGAGAGGTGCAGTGGGACATAGTGGAACACGGACTGCACGCCATTGTTTCGAAGGCCTTCTATGGTCCGTGTGCGGGTTGTCAGTGAATCAAACAGCACGTAGTACATGTGGGCGTTGTGCTGGCAATACTGTGGAATGATGGGGCGGCGCAAGAGGCCCTCGTCTTCCAATGGTGCCAAGGCAGTGTGGTAGCTGTTCCATAGTTCCAGGCGATGGTTGGTAATCGCAGCTGCCTCTTCCATCTGGGCCCACAAAAAGGCAGCGATGATCTCGCCCGGCAGATACGAAGAACCCACATCCACCCATGTGTACTTGTCCACCTGGCCGCGAAAGAACTGGCTGCGATTGGTGCCTTTCTCGCGAATGACCTCCGCGCGTGCGACGAACCGCTGGTCGTTGATCAGGAGTGCGCCGCCTTCGCCGGACATGACGTTCTTGGTTTCATGAAAACTGTAGGCGCCCATGGTCCCCATGCTTCCCAGCGGCCGGCCTTTGTAACCTGACATGACCCCTTGCGCGGCATCCTCTACCACGGCAAGATTGTGTCTTTGTGCAATGTCGAGGAGGAAGTCCATTTCACATCCCACACCCGCGTAGTGCACTGGGACGATGGCACGGGTACGCGGAGTGATGGCCGCTTCGACTAGGCGTTCATCCAGATTCAGCGTATCGGGGCGAATGTCCACGAATACCGGTACGCCACCGCGCAGCACAAATGCGTTGGCGGTCGACACAAAGGTATAGGACGGCATGATGATTTCATCGCCAGGTGCTATGTCCAGCAGCAGGGCGGCCATCTCCAGTGCGGCGGTGCAAGAGTGTGTCAACAGCGCACGTGCGCAACCAGTGTTTTGTTCCAGCCACGTGTGGCATCGCTCCGTGAAGGGTCCATCTCCTGCGAGCTGGCCGTTGAGATGGGAGGCAGCGATGTATGCCAGTTCCTTACCGGTCAAATGGGGCTTGTTGAATGGCGTTTTCATGGGTCTATTCCGGCGGGACACTTGCCTCAACCCTGACTGCCGATTGCGAGTCCCAATATCACAAACGCCACCCCGATCAGTTTGAGGGGTGTGATGGGCTCGTGAAACAACATTCCACTCAAGATCATCACCAATACGAATGCCAGGCTCATCAACGGGTAAGCGTGGCTGAGCGGTAGCTTGGTCATGGCAGCCATCCAGGTTACAGACGCCAGCAAAGCTGCCAGCAGACCGCTCAAGATCCAAGGGTTGAGAAAGAGCCGCAACAGGAACCCCAACTTGTCAGCGCTGGTCGACGGCATAGGGCCAGCCTGCACCACTTGCCACTTGATTACCAGTTGCCCGTACACCGTCAACACGATGGTGCAAGCCACATAGAGATAGTGCTGTAACGACATCTCTAGTGCCCCCCATCCGCGGTTGTGCGACTCACAATGTAAAGTGGCCTGCGCTTGACCTCGTCGAAGGTCTTCCCCAGGTACACGCCGAGGATGCCGAGAATGGCGATGATGATGCCACCAAGGAAATAAAGAGAAGCAATCAGACTGCTCCAGCCAGCAATCGGTGTTCCGAACGCCAACGCACGGTAAATGATGTAGCTCCCATAGGAGAATGCCAATCCGGAGATCATGAAACCAAAGCGTATGGACAGCCGCAATGGCTTGTCTGAATGCGCGAGAATGGTCTCCACCGCCAATTTCCAAAGTTTTCGCGAGGTGTAGCTGGTTTCACCCGCGAAACGCGGATCATGCTGGACTGCCACGCTGGCGGTGGCAAAGCCCGTCCAGCTGACCAGTCCTCCAAAAAAACGCAGTTGCTCGCGCATGGTCCGTATACTGTTGACAACCTTGCGGGAAATGATGCGGAAGTTGCCCGCTTGGCTGTCGTAGTCCATATCAGCCAGATAGCTGAAGCAGGCGTAAAAAAGCCGTGAACGCAGTCGGTTGAAAATCGGATCCTGGCGCTTTCCACGGCGTGCCACCACCACTTCGTAGCCCTCCCGTGCCTTTGCATACAGCACGGGTATTTCTTCCGGGCGGTCCTGGAGATCGCAGTCCATCACAACCACCCAATCCGCGTCACACACATCAAGCCCCGCGGTAATGCCGTAGTGTTGCCCAAAATTACGGCTGAACTGGATGCCCATGACCCGGGGGTCGCGCTGTGCCAGTTCCACGATCAGTGGCCATGAGTTGTCACCCCCGCAGTCCTCCACAAGGAGGATGGAGAAATCGGAGGTAATTGTTTCTAGGGAGATCTTCAACCGTGCGTACAACTCGTACAGGCACGCTTCTGCCCGGAAGACCGGAACTACTACAGAGATGTGCGCCATGAAGTATCCAAGATAGGGGCGGTCGATCCTGTGGATCAATCGATCACCACTCGGTGAAAAAAAGGGATTCTGACACTCTTTGTGTCATGCGCCGGGCGGGGGCGGGCATCAAGGTGCGACCCCGAGGTATGCCGCTTCCAATGCCAGCAAGTCCCGCCTGCGTGACTTGATGCGCTTGGCCGGAACACCAAAGTAGACCCCCCAGGGATGCGTTGACTTCGTCACCATGGACATGGCACCTACGGAACAGCCCTCGGCCACATGCACTCCGGGAAACACCATGGATCCGGCGCCAATGATGCAGTGCCGGCCGACATACACGGCCTGTCTGGTCTCTTGTTTGAAGACACCAGGTACCGTGGGATTGGTTAACGTTCCGCCGGTGTAGTCGTCGCTCTGGGAAAAAATGTCGCAGCGGTATGCGAGACCTGCAAAGTCATCCATCGTGATGCCCTCGGTGCCTCCGGCGAGATTGCAAAAGACCGCGACGTGTACGTTGCGACCAATGCGGATTCTTCCGGAAAGCACGCAAAAGTCATCAATGCGTGAATAGTCTCCAATTTCTATCTGATCGGCGTTGTAAATAGCCGCTTTGTCGCTGATTCGAACATCCTTGCCCAGATACTTGAATCCCATCGCTCGCAGTTGCGTGTGCGCAAGAAATGCCATGTTGCTCTTCCCTAGAAGTACTGTAACTTATCATCGGTTGTCAGTCCGGATTTGACCACGCACGGAGTTGCTCACCAAGTGTCCTTACATAACACCATACGCCCTCAGGTACTGCATATCGTTGTTTTTGTCTTGACCACGGCGTTGGCCATGAAGCTCTTTGCGTTTGGGCTGGGGTATACGCTCGATTTCCGGGTGCGGGGAGATGCTTACAGCTACCTGGTGATTGCGGACGGCATGCACAGTTGGTCTGATGCCTGGCGTTATGCCGGTGAACGCTCCGCGGGCGTTCCATTGCTCGCTTTTGCAGTTCGAGAGGGGTTGGTTTGGATTGGAGGCAGAACCGACTTGCAGTCTTGGGTGGATGCGGTCTGCACGACCTTGTTCCTTGTTCATATGGTGGCAATGTGGAAATTTTCCGGTGCCGTGGCTCACGCACAATTGTTGCGCACGGATGCTGCAAGATATGGATTGTTCGCGTTCCTCGCGACCTTTCCGGCGCTGATCGGTCACACGACAAGTCCCTTGAGTGACACCTTGGCGCTTGATCTGTTGCTGTTTGGCGTGGTTGTCATGAGGGCAGCAATGGAGCCTCACCGTACGTCCCGCGCGCTGCTGCTGGCAACGGGAGCTGGTTGTTTTTTGGGGTTGGCAATTCTGGTCCGGCCGGGTTCACAAATTGCCATTTTCTGTGGGTGGATGGTGATGGTGATGGTGATGGTGGGCGCGAGTCTCCATCGCAACTGCCAGCGCAGTGCCATTGTGTTGAGTACCCTGCTTGCAGGCGCACTGCTGGTATTGGCACCGTACGCCATGAATTGCAACGCGAAATATGGCAAGTGGTGCGTGCAGTCACCGGCGACAGGGGATATCGCGGCGAGCATGCAGGCGGGATTGCGCGGCGCACGCACGCTATGGGCCA
>DAOQRI010000023.1:0-13978 GCA_035355475.1 Rhodoferax sp.
CTCCGACTGCGGTCACGCTTCAGGTTGGCTTGGCGCAGCAGTATGCGATCAAGGGCGGGGTGAAGCCGTATGCGGTTTTTAGTAACAATCCCGCTGTGGCCGTTGGCTGGTTGGTGGGAGAGGATATTGTTTCTCTAGGTACAGTCTTGGCTGGCACGGCAACTATTTCGGTGGTTGATGCCAAAGGGACCAAGTTTGACATTGCGGTAACTTCTGGTTCTACCACCGCGCTATTCACCACAGCGGCGTCGACGATGACCATCACACCAGGTGCAGCGTACGCACAAACCTACACAGTGGGTGGTGGAACAGCGCCTTATACCGTGACAAGCAGCTTCCCCGCTGCTGTTACTGTAGCTATTAACGGTAACCAGATGACTATCACTGGTGTTCAAATCAGTGCCGCAACCGCAACCATCACGATTAGAGATGCAGCCGGTGCGACTTTAAGTCTTACTGTTACGCCTGGGACCGTTCCATTGGCGGTCAATCCGACTGACCCGACCATTGCGACAGGAAGCATATTCAGATCTGTAATCACTGGTGGTACGCCGCCGTATCGCGCCATTGAGTTGGACAACTGTCTCACGGATGTCAAGATCATTCAGGGCAATATTCTTGAAGCAAAGGGCAACAAGCCCTGTACAGGATCAGCGATCACGGTTATTGATGCAAATAATCAAACTGTAAATTTCAACGTGACGATTAATGCAGGAACATCGGCTTTGCAATTGGCGCCCAGTATTTTCACGGTTCCAGAGAACCCGAATACGCCCAATATTTCACTATTGTTGTACGGTGCGAACAGTGGCCCGCTTCAGGTTTTCACTACGAATACTGCATTGTTGGCACCGCAGACTCCGGTTACCAATGCCGATGGAACTTCCACCATCACACTTACGGGTGGCAATACCTGTTCAGTGAAGCCAACGGCAGGTGTCGATAACACTGTTCCGCCCGATGGTGACTTTACTGACGTAGCTGCTAGTGTCCCTGTTGCGGCTCAACCAATAGACGATGTCCCTCCAGTGGCCGGTGGTGATCGCACCATAACGATTACCGTGATTGATTCCACAGGTCGTCAGGGTACCGGCACGATTACTGTCAAGGATAGCGATGGTAAAGGTGGTTGCACTTGATGCATCAATTTGTATCGTCGATGCGCACTGTCCGCGTTGTACATTGTTGAAGTGCGAGCTGCGAATTGACGGTGTAGGTCTGCCTTCCCTTGTTAATTTGATACGGGGATTCCAGTGAATAGGCGATGGCCGCATGATCAGCTTAGTAGGCCTTCCTGGCTCGGGTAAATCCACCGTCGGACGCCAACTCGCCCGTCGGTTGCAACTCCCGTTTTTCGATTCTGATCACATCATCGAAGAACGGTTGGGTTACTCCATTCGCGAAGCGTTTGAGCGGGATGGCGAAGCGTATTTTCGGGACATGGAAGAGGCCGTTCTGGACGAGTTGTCCCAAAATCCTCGAGCGGTCATTTCAACTGGTGGCGGGGCGGTGTTGCGCCCTGGCACCCGGCAGCGTTTGCATTCACGAGGACAAGTGGTGTACCTCAAATCCACACCGGATGAGCTTTTTAGGCGACTGCGGCATGACGTCAATCGGCCTCTCTTGCAGGTTGCAGATCCTCTGACCCGGTTGCGTGATTTATATACGGTACGTGACCCGCTGTATCGCGAAACAGCCCATTTTGTGATCGAGACGGGTCGCCCTTCGGTGGGTACGCTGGTGAATATGATTGTGATGCAACTGGACCTTGCACCTGCAACGCCGCAACGGTGAAGTCATTCGGCATCTGAATGCAATCCCCACGATCCTCTAAACTAGAGGACATGCAAGCGCCCACACCACTAACACGCGTCCACATTGACCTGGGCGACCGTAGTTACCCCATTCTGATTGCTCCGGCGTTACTTGAAGACGCCACTACATTTGCAGACTTGCCACAAGGTGGCACGGCCATGATTGTGAGCAACGTCACGGTTGCTCCGTTGTATGCGCAGCGTCTGCAGGCGGCATTGGCGGGTCGTTTCAAGGCGGTGCACGTTGTCACATTGCCGGACGGCGAAGAATACAAGAACTGGCAAACCCTCAACCTGATATTTGATGCGTTGCTGGCACATGAATGTGACCGTAAGACCGTGTTGTTTGCGTTAGGTGGTGGTGTGGTGGGCGACATGACGGGCTTTGCCGCTGCAAGTTATATGCGTGGCATACCGTTTGTGCAGATCCCCACCACGCTGTTGTCCCAGGTGGACTCGTCTGTGGGTGGCAAGACCGGCATCAACCATCCACAAGGCAAGAACATGATCGGCGCCTTTTACCAGCCTCTGCAGGTAGTGTGTGATCTGGACACGCTCAAGACCTTACCTGCGCGTGAGCTGAGTGCAGGGCTGGCAGAGGTGATCAAATACGGTCCGATTGCTGATCTTGCATTCCTAGGCTGGATCGAAACCAATTTGGATCGCTTGTTGGCACGCGATGTCGATGCGCTGGTCCATGCCGTGCGCCGCAGTTGCGAAATCAAGGCGTGGGTTGTTGGACAAGACGAACGCGAATCCGGGCTGCGCGCCATTCTCAACTTTGGACATACCTTTGGCCACGCTATCGAAGCGGGAATGGGATATGGCAAGTGGCTGCATGGCGAAGCCGTTGGCTGTGGCATGGTCATGGCCGCCAAGCTCTCTTGCGAGCTTGGTTTAGTCAATGGCGCTTTCGTAGAGCGCTTGCGAATGGTGATACAGCGCGCAGGTCTTCCGACCATTGGACCGAGACTGCGCCCCGACGATAACGCCGGCCGCTACCTGGAACTGATGCGCGTCGACAAAAAAGCTGAAGCGGGGGAGATCCGTTTTGTGGTTATCGATGGCCCGTCGCGCGCCAGTATGCGGGGTGCACCAGATGCCATAGTGCGCAGCGTGATTGACGCTTGTTGTGCGTGAAATACCATTTAGAGCATAGCTTTCTGCGCATATTTCACGGGAACTGCACGCTCCTTTTTATCCAATGACATTGGCCCCGTACGCCTGCGACCCGAATCAGTCTCGCGGCAGAAGATTTGCTGAGCCTGCAGCTCCCAGCCGCACGGTTTTTCAGCGCGATCGAGATCGCATTGTCCATTCCACTGCGTTTCGCCGTCTGGTCTATAAGACGCAGGTATTCCTGAACCACGAAGGGGACCTGTTTCGAACGCGGCTGACCCATTCGCTGGAGGTTGCACAACTCGGTCGTTCCGTTGCACGTTCGTTGTGCCTGAATGAAGATCTGGTTGAGGCCATCGCGTTGGCCCACGATTTGGGCCATACACCGTTTGGACATGCGGGCCAGGATGCGCTGAATGATTGCATGCGTGAGCATGGCGGTTTCGAGCACAATCTGCAAAGCCTGCGTGTGGTGGACTGCCTGGAAGAGAGCTACCCCCAGTTCAATGGTGTCAACCTGTGCTTTGAAACGCGCGAAGGGATTCTCAAGCACTGCAGCAGGGAATCGGCTCAGGCTTTGGAGATGCGTGAGCCTGGCGGCATTGGTCGGCGCTTCCTGGATGGAACGCAGCCCAGTCTGGAAGCGCAGCTGTGCAATCTGGCGGACGAAATTGCGTACAACGCCCACGATATCGACGACGGTGTGCGCTCGGGTCTGATCACCATGGGCCAGTTGCAAGAAATTGCGCTGTTCGAAGGTTTTCAAAGACAGGTTTTGCTGGATTTTCCGGACTTGGCCGGTGCGCAGAACCAGCGCCGGCTGTTGTTTGAAACCATTAGGCGCATGCTCAGTGCCCAGGTTTATGACCTCATCGCCTTTAGCCAGGAAGCCCTGGCGGTGAACAGGCCGCAATGTCCGGATGATGTACGGCAACTTCCGCCCATGCTGTCATTTAGCGGCGACATGCGCCGCCAGTCTGCCCAGCTCAAGCAGTTTCTCTTTCGCAACTTGTACCGCCATCCACAAGTTATGCAGACCACTGGTTTGGCCAAGCAGGTTGTGCGTGAACTGTTTGCGGCCTACCTGGCCGAGCCGCGTGAGTTGCCGGTTTCATTTGGTGTCGGTATCGAAGGCTCACTCGGCACGGACGCGCGTCTTGAGCCGACCGTGCGCGTGGTGGCTGACTATATTGCCGGCATGACCGACCGTTTTGCTGCGCGTGAGCACGAGCGGCTGACGGGACAGCGTCTGTTGGGTTGATGACGAGTAGCAATTGCGGATAACCATGAACTTGACTGCACACCCTGATGATGCCCAGGTCGTAGAAGACACACAACGATGGCTACACCGTGCCGTTATCGGTCTCAACCTATGTCCGTTTGCCAAATCGGTGGACGTGAAGGGTCTAGTCCATTATGCGGTCACACGCTCCGTGGGGTTCAAGGACTTGCTGACCGACTTGAAGCTTGAGTTCAATGCGCTTGCAGCCCTCGAAGACACTGTGCGAGACACTACGCTTTTTATAGCGCCTGACGGCTTGCAAGACTTCCTGGAGTTCAACGACTTCCTGTCGCACGCCAACCGCTTGTTGTCCAAACTCGGTTTCGAAGGCGTTTTTCAAATTGCCAGCCTGCATCCCCAGTACCAGTTTGCCGATGCTCAGCCCGATGCCATCACCAACTTCACCAACCGTTCACCGTATCCCACGCTTCATTTGTTGCGCGAGGCCAGTATTGACAGGGCGGTGAAAGCCTTTCCCCATGCCGAAGCAATTTTTGAGACCAATATGCGGACGATGGAGCGCATTGGACATGAAGGATGGGCGGCTTTGGGTGTGGATGCCAGCGCACGTGGCAAGATCACGCCATGAAACAACGCAAAAGTGCCCATGCTGCATCACCTGCAGCGAAACCGGTCGTTAGCCATCCTTTGGTCGACGAAGTCCGCCCCGGGCAAAGCGTGGAACTCCTGAAGGAGCTCCATATTCTGACCCGCGAGGGTAAGCTCAATCAGGACTCCAGGCGCAAGCTCAAGCAGGTTTACCACCTGTACCAATTTATTGAAAAGTTGTTGTTGGACTTGCCCGATGGCGGCAAGGGCGCAACCCTGGCTGATCATGGTGCAGGCAAGTCGTACCTGGGTTTTATCATTTATGACCTGTACTTCAAGGTACTGCAAAGCGGGCATATTTACGGCATCGAAACTCGCGCGGAACTGGTTCAAAAGTCCCGCGAATTGGCGGCTCGCCTCGAGTTCAAAGGTATGTCATTTTTGAACCTGAGCGTGGCGGAGTCGGCTGGGTCCGACGATCTGCCAGACACGATTGACGTGGTAACCGCACTGCACGCCTGCGATACAGCAACGGACGACGCCATCGCATTTGGCCTCAAGAAGCAGGCCCGCTATTTGGTCCTGGTTCCCTGCTGTCAAGCCGCGATTGCGCGCAGCCTCAATGCCAACAAGGCCTTGTCACTCAGGCGCACACCATTGGCCGAGTTGTGGCGCCACCCGCTGCACACGCGTGAGATGGGCAGCCAGATCACCAACGTACTGCGCTGTCTGTACCTCGAAGCCTGCGGATACAAAGTCACTGTGACCGAGTTAGTGGGTTGGGAGCACAGCATGAAGAACGAACTCATCATCGCCCAACGCACCGGCAAACCCAACCAGGTTGCAGCCCAACGGTTGCAGGCGCTTTTGCAGGAATTTGGGTTGACCGCCTTGTTGGAAACCCGTTTTGTATGGCCCGCCTTGCCCGCTTGACACTGCCGGGCTATCCACACCACGTGATCCAGCGTGGTAATAACCGCCAGGCCATATTTGCCACGGTAGCGGACCGGCAGCTGATGCTGGACCTGTTGATGGAGAATGCTCGCAAGTTTGGTGTTGCCATCCATGCCTACGTGTTGATGGACAACCACTTTCACCTGCTGGCAACCCCGCAGACTGCAGACGGACTGCCACAGATGATGCAGGCGGTGGGTCGGCGCTACGTGCGCTATTTCAACGACAGCCAGAATCGCAGCGGCACGCTGTGGGAGGGACGTTACAAATCCACCGTGATTGAAACGGAGCGCTACCTGCTGGCCTGCATGGTCTATATCGACCTGAATCCGGTCCGGGCGAGCATGGTGGAGCAGGCGCGCGAATACCCGTGGTCCAGTCACGCGCATTACACCGGCCTGCGGGTTGATCCTCTGGTCTCGCCGCATCCTTTAGTCTGGGAACTTGGGAACACCCCGTTTGCGCGCGAGGCCGCCTATTCCGAATTGGTGCAGGCGGGTATCCCGCAGGGGCAGCAGTTGACATTGACTGACTCAGCCCTGTGCGGATGGGCACTTGGATCATCTGCTTTTGTTGACAATCTGCAAAAACTCACAGCACGCCGCGTAACCAAAGGGTTGCCGGGGCGACCGTATGGCATCCAAAAAATAGCATCAAAATAGGGCACTAGCCCTCATGAATGCTACATACGCAGCTATCAATATTGATGTGTCCCTTATTTAAGAATGCTGCTTAATCCACGTAGATAATTGGAATCTGACCCCATTTAATGTGCTTGGCATCTTTGTTGCATTGCAGTATTCTTCGAATCCACTGCAAAAACCCTTAGGAGAGCGCCATGACCACGGCAGCCGAGATCCAACATCTTCAGAACACCGGTTTGTATTCCAAAGAGCACGAGCATGACGCGTGCGGCGTCGGCTTTGTTGCCCATATCAAGGGCACCAAGTCGCACGACATCGTCAAGAACGCGCTGAAGATTCTGGAAAACCTGGACCACCGGGGTGCGGTCGGTGCCGACAAGCTCATGGGCGATGGCGCTGGCATTCTGATTCAGCTGCCCGACGCGCTGTACCGCGAAGAAATGGCTGCACAGGGTGTGACCCTGCCGGCGCCGGGCGAATACGGCGTGGGCATGATCTTCCTGCCCAAGGAACATGCATCCCGTTTGGCCTGCGAACAGGAGATGGAGCGCGCAATCAAGGCCGAAGGCCAGGTTCTGTTGGGCTGGCGCGATGTCCCGGTGAACCGCGACATGCCCATGTCGCCCACCGTGCGCGAGAAAGAGCCCATCCTGCGCCAGGTGTTCATTGGCCGTGGAAACGATGTCATCGTGCAGGATGCGCTGGAGCGCAAGCTGTACGTCATCCGCAAAACCGCCAGCGCCAACATTCAGAACCTCAAACTCAAGCACAGCAAAGAGTACTACGTGCCCAGCATGAGCAGCCGCACCGTGGTTTACAAAGGCCTGTTGCTGGCCGACCAAGTGGGTGTGTACTTCCGCGATCTGGAGGATGTTCGCTGCGTCTCCGCACTGGGCCTGGTGCACCAGCGTTTCTCTACCAACACCTTCCCCGAGTGGCCATTGGCCCACCCGTACCGTTACGTTGCCCACAACGGCGAAATCAATACCGTCAAGGGCAACTACAACTGGATGAAAGCGCGCGAGGGCGTGATGTCCTCGCCGGTTCTCGGCGCGGATTTGCAGAAGCTCTACCCCATCAGCTTCGCAGGCCAGTCCGACACCGCGACCTTCGACAACTGTCTGGAACTCCTCACCATGTCCGGCTACCCCATCAGCCAGGCGGTGATGATGATGATTCCCGAGCCGTGGGAAAACCACACCATGATGGACGAGCGCCGCCGCGCGTTCTATGAGTACCACGCGGCCATGCTGGAGCCATGGGATGGCCCGGCTTCCATCGTGTTCACCGACGGCCGCCAAATCGGCGCCACGCTGGACCGCAATGGCCTGCGGCCATCGCGCTACTGCATCACGGACGACGATTTGGTCATCATGGGCTCCGAGTCCGGTGTGCTGCCCGTGCCCGAGAATAAGATCGTGCGCAAGTGGCGCCTGCAACCCGGCAAGATGTTCCTGATCGACCTGGAACAGGGCCGCATGATCGACGACCAGGAACTCAAGGCCAACCTGGCCAACAGCAAGCCCTACAAGCAGTGGATTGAGAATCTGCGCATCAAGCTCGACGATGTAGTTTTTGCCGAGCGCCGTGTCGACGCAGCCATGTCCAAGGTGGTCGAGGGCGTTGAGCCCAAACGTGCAACCGACAAGGTTGTACTGCTGGACCGCCAGCAGGCATTTGGTTTCACCCAGGAAGACCTTAAGTTCCTGATTGCGCCCATGGCTACCGCCGGCGAGGAAGCCATTGGCTCTATGGGCAATGACAGTCCACTGGCCGTGCTGTCTGACAAGAACAAGCCGCTCTACAACTACTTCAAGCAGTTGTTTGCGCAGGTGACCAACCCGCCGATCGACCCGATTCGCGAAGCCATTGTGATGTCGCTGGTGTCCTTCATTGGCCCCAAACCCAACTTGCTGGATATCAACCAGGTCAACCCGCCCATGCGCATGGAGGTCAGCCAGCCGGTGCTGGACTTTGCCGACATGGCCAAGCTGCACGACATCGAGAAGCACACGCAAGGCAAGTTCCGCAGCTACACGCTGGATATTACTTATCCGCTGTCCTGGGGGCACGAAGGGGTGGAGGCCAAACTGGCATCCTTATGCGCGGAGGCTGTGGACGCTATCAAAGGCGGCAAGAACATTTTGATCATCAGTGACCGTGGAATCAGTGCGTCACAAGTGGCAATTCCGGCGCTGTTGGCATTGAGTGCGATCCATCAGCATCTTGTTATCGAGGGCTTGCGCACCACAGCCGGTCTCGTGGTGGAGACGGGCACCGCGCGTGAGGTGCACCATTTCGCCGTGCTTGCAGGTTACGGGGCAGAGGCGGTCCACCCCTACCTGGCGATGGAAACCCTGGTCAGCATGCACAAGGACCTGCCGGGCGACTTGTCGGCCGAAAAGGCCATCTACAACTATGTGAAGGCAGTGGGTAAAGGACTGTCCAAGATCATGTCCAAGATGGGTGTGTCCACCTATATGAGCTACTGCGGCGCACAGCTTTTTGAAGCGATTGGCCTGTCCAGCGAGACGGTTTCCAAGTACTTTACCGGTACGCCCAGTCGTGTCGAAGGCATTGGCATTTTCGAAATCGCAGAAGAGGCGATCCGCATGCACAAGGCGGCCTTCGGCGCAGACCCGGTACTCGCAAACGCGCTGGATGCGGGTGGCGAATACGCCTGGCGCGCCCGCGGCGAAGAGCACATGTGGACGCCCGACACCATTGCCAAGCTGCAGCACAGCACGCGTTCCAACAACTGGAATACGTACAAGGAATACGCACAACTGGTCAATGACCAGAGCAAGCGCCACCTGACGTTGCGCGGCCTGTTCGAGTTCAAGATTGATCCGGCCAAAGCCATTCCGGTAGACGAGGTTGAGCCAGCCAAGGAAATCGTGAAGCGCTTTGCGACCGGGGCCATGTCGCTAGGCTCTATCAGTACCGAGGCCCACGCCACACTGGCCATTGCGATGAACCGCATCGGCGGCAAGAGCAATACGGGCGAGGGCGGTGAAGATCCGGCCCGCTACCGTCAGGAGCTCAAGGGCATCCCGATCAAGCAGGGTCAGACCATGGCCGAGATCATCGGAAAAGACGTTGTCGAGGTCGATATTCCCATGAATGCGGGAGACAGCCTGCGTTCACGCATCAAGCAGGTCGCCTCGGGCCGCTTTGGTGTGACTGCGGAGTACCTTAACAGCGCCGACCAGATCCAGATCAAGATGGCCCAAGGTGCCAAGCCCGGTGAAGGTGGTCAGTTGCCAGGTGGCAAGGTGTCCGACTACATCGGCCGTCTGCGCCACTCGGTGCCCGGAGTGGGCCTGATTTCACCCCCGCCGCACCATGACATCTACTCGATTGAAGATCTGGCGCAGCTGATCCACGATCTGAAGAATGTCGCACCGCACTCAGGCATCAGCGTCAAGCTGGTGTCCGAAATCGGTGTTGGCACGATCGCAGCGGGTGTGGCCAAGTGCAAGGCAGATCACGTGGTGATTGCGGGGCACGACGGTGGCACCGGCGCTTCGCCCTGGTCGTCCATCAAGCACTGCGGAAGCCCCTGGGAAATCGGGCTGGCTGAAACCCAGCAGACATTGGTGCTAAACCGTTTGCGCAGCCGCATCCGCGTGCAGGCCGATGGCCAGATGAAGACCGGCCGCGACGTCGCGATCGGCGCGCTACTGGGTGCGGACGAGTTCGGCTTTGCCACTGCGCCACTGGTGGTCGAAGGCTGCATTATGATGCGCAAGTGCCACCTGAACACCTGCCCCGTGGGCGTGGCCACACAAGACCCGGTGCTGCGCCAGAAATTCTCTGGCAAGCCTGAGCATGTGGTGAACTACTTCTTCTTCATCGCCGAAGAAGTCCGCCAAATCATGGCCCAGCTGGGTATTCGCAAATTCGATGACCTGATTGGCCGTTCCGACCTGCTCGACATGCGCAAGGGCATCGAGCACTGGAAAGCCAGCGGCCTGGACTTCGGTCGCCTGTTCGCACAGCCCAACGTGCCTGCCGACGTTCCCCGCTTCCAGACTTTGGAGCAGGAGCACGGTCTGGAGAAAGCTTTGGACAATGTGCTGATCGCCAAGAGCCGTGCGGCCATCGACAAGGGCGAGCGCGTGCAGTTCATGGAAGTAGCGCGCAACGTCAATCGTTCGGTCGGTGCCATGCTGTCGGGCGCAGTGACGAAGGTGCATCCGGAAGGCCTACCCGATGACACCATCCGCATCCAGCTCGAAGGTACCGGTGGTCAATCCTTCGGTGCATTCCTGTGCAACGGTATCACGCTGTACCTGATTGGTGACGCCAATGACTACACCGGCAAGGGCCTGTCGGGTGGCCGCGTTGTGGTGCGCCCCAGTATTGACTTCCGTGGCGTGGCAGTGAGCAACACCATTGTGGGCAACACCGTGATGTATGGAGCCACCAGTGGTGAAGCCTTCTTCAGCGGCGTGGGCGGTGAGCGTTTTGCGGTGCGCCTGTCAGGTGCCATTGCCGTGGTTGAAGGTACCGGCGACCATGGTTGTGAATACATGACTGGCGGTACCGTAGCAGTGCTGGGCAAGACCGGGCGCAACTTTGCCGCCGGCATGAGCGGTGGCATCGCCTATGTGTATGACGAAGATGGCCAGTTTGCCAAGCGCTGCAACACCGCCATGGTCTCCATGGAAAAGGTGTTGACCAGTGCAGAGCAGGAAGCCTCTGTTGACAAGGCAGTCTGGCACCGTGGTTTGAGCGATGAGGTCCAGTTGCGCAAACTTCTGGAAGACCACAACCGATGGACCGGCAGCAAACGGGCACGTGAATTGCTCGATGAGTGGGACACCTCGCGTGCCAAGTTTGTCAAGGTTTTCCCCAACGAGTACAAACGTGCCTTGGGCGAAATTCATGCAAAGAAAGTGGCCCCAGCCCCCATCAAATCTACGCAGGCAGCTACAAAAAAAGTAGCAACTGTCAAGTAAGCTTGAAATAGAAACCCGCAATGTTGGGGACAGAGTCAAAGTTCTGTCCCGCCAAGGAGAAAAATATGGGAAAAGTCACTGGATTCATGGAGTTTGAACGCATCGAAGAGGGCTACAAGCCCGTTGCCGAGCGCCTGAAACACTACAAAGAGTTCGTGGTGGGCCTGGACGACGCACAAGCCAACAAGCAGGCTGCGCGTTGCATGGACTGCGGTACGCCGTTTTGCAACAACGGCTGCCCGGTCAACAACATCATTCCGGATTTCAATGATCTGGTCTATCGCGGTGACTGGAAAGCCGCCATCGACACCTTGCACAGCACCAACAACTTCCCCGAGTTCACTGGGCGTATCTGTCCCGCGCCCTGTGAGGCAGCTTGCACACTGAACGTGAACGACGAAGCGGTGGGCATCAAGTCCATCGAGCACGCGATCATCGATCGCGCCTGGGCCGAGGGCTGGGTTCTGGCCCAGCCTTCCAAGTTCAAGACGGGCAAAAAAGTCGCCGTGGTGGGCTCAGGCCCCGCAGGCATGGCCGCTGCCCAGCAGCTGGCACGTGTCGGGCATGACGTGACCCTGTTCGAAAAGAACGACCGCGTCGGTGGCCTGTTGCGCTATGGCATTCCCGACTTCAAGATGGAGAAGTCGCACATAGACCGCCGCGTCGATCAGTTGGTCAAGGAAGGCGTCACGATCCGTACCGGTGTATTGGTGGGCGAAATGCCAAAAGGCTCCAAGGTCACCAACTGGGCGAAGGAGACCATCTCCGCCGCCCAGTTGCAAAAAGACTTTGATGCGGTGCTTTTGACGGGTGGCTCCGAGCAGTCGCGCGACCTGCCCGTGCCCGGTCGTGATCTGGAAGGCATCCATTTCGCCATGGAATTCCTGCCACAGCAGAACAAGGTCAACGCCGGTGACAAGCTCAAGGGTCAACTGCGGGCGGATGGCAAGCATGTCATCGTCATTGGCGGTGGCGACACCGGTTCCGACTGCGTGGGCACCAGCAACCGCCATGGCGCAACCAGCGTGACCCAGTTCGAAGTGATGCCCCAGCCACCGGTGGAAGAAAACCGCCCCATGACCTGGCCCTACTGGCCGATCAAGCTGCGCACAAGCTCCAGCCACGACGAAGGCTGTGAGCGCGAGTTCGCCATTTCTACCAAAGAATTCATTGGCGAAAAGGGCAAGATCACTGGCCTGAAAACGGTGCGGGTCGAGTGGAAAGAGGGCAAGATGGTGGAAGTGGCTGGTAGCGAGAAGGTTCTCAAGGCCGACCTCGTTTTGCTGGCAATGGGCTTTGTGAATCCGGTCGCTACGGTTTTAGAAGCTTTTGGCGTCGACAAGGATGCGCGGGGCAACGCAAAAGCGAGTACCGAGTTCGCGGGTGGCTACGCTACCAACGTCCCCAAGGTCTTTGCCGCTGGCGACATCCGTCGCGGGCAAAGCCTGGTGGTGTGGGCCATTCGAGAAGGCCGCCAGGCCGCACGCTCGGTCGACGAATTCCTGATGGGTGCGAGTGAATTGCCGCGCTGAGGACCGAAACACAGGGTTTACGCGAATCCTTTATCATGCTTAAGCCGGAAATCGCCCGGCTTTTGTTTTTTTTATGTCCCCAAACCTTACTGAATCCCTGGTTGAACTGCGCGGCGTGACCTTTGGGTACGGCGAGCGGGTGATTCTGGACAACGTTTCGCTAAACGTGCCCCGAGGCAAGGTGACCGCGCTCATGGGTGCTTCGGGTGGCGGTAAAACTACCATCATGCGGCTGATTGGTGGACAAAATCGGGCACAAAAGGGCGAAATGCTGTTTGACGGGCAAGATGTGACCCACTTGGGCCAGACTGAGCTGTACGCCGTGCGCCGGCGCATGGGGATGCTGTTCCAATTCGGTGCCTTGTTTGCCGATTTGAGCGTCTTCGACAACGTGGCCTTTCCGCTGCGCGAGCACACGCATTTGTCGGATGAGATGGTGTTTGACATCGTCCTGATGAAACTCAACGCCGTTGGCTTGCGCGGTGCCCGGGACATGATGCCCCATGAACTGTCTGGCGGCATGGCACGCCGGGTGGCTTTGGCCCGTGCCATTGCCCTGGACCCTGAGCTGGTGATGTACGACGAGCCGTTTTCCGGCATCGATCCCATTTCAGTCGGAACATCGGCCCAGCTGATTCGGCAACTCAACGATTCCATGGGACTTACCAGCCTGTTTGTGTCCCATGAAATCGAACAGACTTTTGCAATTGCCGACCATGTGATCATTCTGGCCAATGGCCGGGTAGCCGCGCAAGGCACACCCGATGAAGTGCTGCACAGCACTGATCCGCTGGTGTACCAGTATGTGAATGCCCTGCCCGAAGGACCTGTGCGGTTTCATTACCCCGCAGTCACCGTGGAAGATGACTTTGGAGACGCTGTCAGTTCAACCAGCAAACAGTTTGGAGTGTCAAGATGAGCTGGTACAAACCCGCCGATGTCGGCTTTGCGACCCGCAGCAAGATGGCGGACATCGGTTACGCCGCACGGCTCTTTTTCAGGTTGGTGATCTCATTTGTGCCCACGTTCCGGCGTTTTGGACTGGTGCGGGACCAGATGCATTTTTTGGGCAACTATTCGCTGGCCATCATTGCGGTGTCCGGTGTGTTCGTCGGTTTTG
>DAOQRI010000024.1:0-13448 GCA_035355475.1 Rhodoferax sp.
GCCGCCGGGAAAACCTGGCAAGTGGCAACGCGACTTCGCGGCGCAACAGGCGCAGTTGGGCGACATATTGGCAGCGAAGGAGACGCTTGCTGGGAAGGAACTCGAAAGTCGCGTGCTGCCTTTGGCACAGAAGTCGATTGAACAGCCCAGTGTGCCGATCACGGTATCCCTTGCTGCAGCAAGTTCCATGATGCCGACGCGGCGGGACGATCCAAATCGCGAGCGCTCGGTTTTTCGTTCGAGTGGTGTTGAAGGAAGCGCGTTTGGGGCGACGTTCTCGCCGACTGGCGCCAGTGCCGCCGTTCAGTACACTCCAGAACTGCAAATGTCGCCCGAAGTGTTTGTCGCTGAAAAAGTGGCTTACTGGATTTCGAATGACGTACAGAATGCCGAGATGAAGCTCGATGGAATCGGGTTGGATCCGGTCGAGGTCAGCATCCGTATGCATGGAAATGAAGCGCAGGTTGCATTTCGAACTGACGAACTGCAGGCACGTGCCGCGCTGGAGAGTGCCAGTACACACTTGAAAGAGTTGCTGCAGCGCGAGGGGTTGGTATTGACTGGCGTGTCGGTTGGTACCGCAGGTGCGGGGGATTCGGGCGACAGGGATGGCAAATCACGGCAGGGCGCACGCCAGCAAAGTATCACAGCATTGGTGCCGGCTCGTGCTGATCGCGGGGTTGTGACGGGTCGTGGCACGGGTGGCACGCTCGATCTTTTTGTGTGACCGGTGGGAATGTGTCAGTATTGACGGTAGTTGGAATTTTTGAATCACGACAAGCTTTCCATGGAGCAAAATCGGTCCAATGGGCTGAATGCCCGGTTTGTCTAACCAAGGAGTGAATGTGGCTGCGAAACCTGAAGCCGCCGAAGCTGGCGAAGCGGTAAAACCTGCCAAGAGCAAGAAGATGCTGATCATCGGCTTGGTGGCCGTTCTGGTGCTCGCATTGGGGGGTGGCGGTGCGTTCTTCTATATCAGTAAACAACGCGCGGCGGCAGAGGAAGGCGAAGATGCGGCGCCGGCGAAGTCGGCTGCGCACGCCGACCCCAAGGCTGCGCCAGCCTACTTGCCGCTGGACAATATGGTGGTGAATTTGTCCGATCCCGGGGGTGAACGCGTGGCGCAGGTGGGGATTACGCTGGAGGTCACCGACGCAAAAGCGGCGGACAAGGTCAAAGCGTTCTTGCCAACCATTCGAAGTGGAATTCTGATGCTGATATCCCAGCGGACAGCAGAGGAACTGTTGACCCAGGAAGGCAAGCAGAAGCTGGCAAAGGACATATTGCGGGAAACTTCATTGCCATTTGGCGGTGGTGACGAGGATGAGCATGCTGACGCGGCGCCTGCAAAGAAGAAGAAAAGTGCCAAGGCAAGCCATGCGGACATGCCGGTTGTTGGGGTGTTGTTTTCCAGCTTCATTGTTCAATGACGCATATACAGGTTGCCGACCATGAGTGAGTCGTTTCTTTCACAGGAAGAAGTTGACGCCCTGCTTGAAGGTGTCACTGGCGAAAGCCAGAAGACCGTTGAAGAGGCTGCCGAGCACGGAGAGGTTCGCGCCTACAACATTTCCAGTCAGGAGCGGATTGTCCGGGGGCGTATGCCCACCATGGAAATCGTCAATGAGCGATTTACCCGCAATCTGCGTGTGGGCCTGTTTAATTTCATACGACGTAGCCCGGAAATTTCGGTAGGCCCGGTCACGGTTCAGCGGTACAGTGCATTCTTGCGCGAGCTGGCAGTGCCCACGAATTTCAACATCGTGGCGATTAGGCCGTTGCGGGGCAGTGGCCTGATTGTGTGTGAACCTGCGCTGGTTTTTGGTGTGATTGACACCTTGTACGGCGGCATCGGCAAGTTTCAAACGCGAATAGAGGGTCGCGACTTCTCCGCTACCGAGCAGCGTGTGATTAACCGTCTGGTGGACGTTATTACCGCAGAGTACAAAAAAGCCTGGAAAGGAATTTACCCGCTTGAGCTGGAGTACCAGCGCTCGGAGATGCAACCCCAGTTTGCGAATATTGCAACTCCCAGCGAGATCGTGATTTCAACCTCCTTCCAGTTGGAGATCGGTGATATCACGGGTGCGATTCATTTCTGTTTTCCGTATTCGACATTGGAGCCGATACGGGATGTCTTGTATTCGTCGACACAAGGCGATTCCATTGAAGTGGATCGACGATGGGTGAATGTGTTGACTCGCGAAATTCAGGCAGCAGAAATCACGCTGGTCGCGGAATTGGCGCGTGCTGATGCGACAGTCGAGCAGCTGCTAAAAATGAAAAAAGGCGACTTTATTGAGCTCGACCGAGAGCCCACAATTCAGGCTACCGTGGATGGAGTGCCTATTTTTGAGTGTCAGTACGGCACTCACAATGCCAAATATGCCATTCGCATAGACAAAGCCCTGCGGGGCAATGACCAAAACTGGTTGGGAGAAAGAAATGGCATCTGAAGACAAGCCGGACGAAGCAGCCGCCGATGATGGAATGGCCGACTGGGCGGAGGCGCTGCTGGAGCAAAAGGCAACCGAGCCAGGTGGAGAAGGTCACGGAGGCGTACTCGCTGGGGACGCCCCCAAACCTTTTTCGTCCATGCCGCCAGGTGGCGATGCGCCGATCCATGACATCAATATGGTGTTGGACATACCAGTCCAACTCTCCGTTGAATTGGGCCGTACCAAAGTGCCCATCAAACACATCTTGCAATTGGGTCAAGGGTCTGTCGTTGAGCTGGATGCTTTGGCAGGAGAACCCATGGATGTGCTGGTCAATGGGTACTTGATTGCGCAGGGTGAAGTCGTTGTGGTGAACGATAAATTTGGCATTCGCCTGACTGATGTGGTCACGCCATCCGAGCGCTTGCGTCGCGTCAGCAAAGGGTGACGGTCTGACATGGCGGAGTCGTTGGTTCCTGTGGGCATCTTCCTGTTGGTGCTGGCGTGCGTGCCCTTTGCCCTGAAGTGGATCAAGCAGCGTGCTCCGGGTGCAAGTGGGCAGGACGCTGGTCAAGCACGGTTTATTTCCGCCTTGGCGGTAGGTCCCCACCAGCGGGTTGTTACGGTAGAGGTTGGCCCGGTCGGGCAGCGGGTTTGGTTGACGCTAGGGGTCACCGCGCAAAGCATTTCCAATTTGCACTGCGTGGATGTGGCCCCCAGTTCGGCACTTGGCGTGCTGTCGGAGGCTGTTGTGGCGCCAAAGGATCCCAATTGAACTGGACGCCATTGCTGCGCCCCAGCCTTCTTTTCAGGTTGTTGCTGGGCATTTGCGCCATATGTGTGCACGGTGCGGGGCTTGCGCAGTCCGCCGGGCAATTGCCCTTGCTGGTTGGCAGTAACGGAACGAGCCAGAGTTTTTCTGTCCCTGTTCAGACGCTGTTGTTTTTTACGGCACTGTCTTTCTTGCCGGCGGTGTTGTTGATGATGACGGGGTTTACCCGCATCGTGATTGTTCTTTCGCTTTTGCGCCAAGCGCTGGGTACCCAATCCGCGCCACCCAATCAGGTGATTGTGGGACTGTCCTTGTTCCTGACCTTTTTTGTTATGGGGCCCACGCTGGATCGGGTCTACGCGGATGCGTACGTGCCCTACACAAAAAATGGCATGACTTTTGAACAGGCATTGGAGAAAGCCGAAGTGCCTGTTCGCGCATTCATGGTGAAGCAAACCCGCCAAGCCGATTTCTCATTGTTTGCAAAGCTCGCCAAGCTCCCGCCCGAAGTAAAGGCAGATACCGCACCGATTCGTGTGTTGGTGCCAGCTTTCGTTATCAGTGAACTGAAATCTGCCTTTCAGATCGGGTTCATGATCTTCATTCCGTTTCTTGTCATCGACATTGTGGTTGCCAGTGTCCTCATGTCGTTAGGGATGATGATGTTGTCACCGGTTTTAGTGGCCCTTCCCTTTAAGTTAATGCTTTTCGTTTTGGCGGATGGCTGGAATCTATTGGTGGGCTCCCTTGCTGCCAGTTTTGTGGTTTGAAGGTAAGGTAAAACCATGAATGCGCAAACTGTTTTGACTATCGGGCAAGAGGCTCTGCTGATGCTTTTGATGGTTTCCTCACCTGTTCTGGGTGCAGCGTTGATCGTTGGGTTGCTGGTTAGTCTTTTTCAGGCGGTCACGCAAATTCATGAAGCGACCCTGGCATTTGTTCCCAAATTAATTGCGGTTATTGCAGTTTTCGCCATTGCGGGCCCCTGGATGCTGACTATGCTGGTGGAATATATTCGTCGAACCATCGAAGCTATCCCCGCTTCCGTGGTGTGAGTGTGAAGCCGCCGTGATTACGATCACTGAAGCGCAACTCGCCGCATGGATATCTCCCATTTTTTGGCCGTTTGTGCGCGTACTTGCGCTATTTACAGCTGCACCCGTTTTTTCGTCCCGTGCCATTCCGTTACGAGCCAAAATTGCTTTGGCATTCTTTGTCGCATTGGCAGCGCAGGCTAGCTTGCCCGACATGCCGGTGATCGGGTTTGACGATCCGCAGGTGCTTGCTGTCTTGTTTCAGCAAATCGGGGTTGGCCTGGCAATTGGTTTTGCGGTGCGCGTGGTTTTTTCGGCTGTAGAGCTTGCCGGAGAAGTCGTTGGTTTCCAAATGGGCTTGAATTTCGCCGCATTTTTTGATCCAACCATTGGCGCGCAGTCGAGTGCGGTGGCCCGCTTTTTCGGACAGATGACTTCCTTGCTTTTCCTGGTGATGAATGGGCACATCATGGTGCTGCTGGCCGTCATTCAAAGTTTCAAGGCCTTCCCTGTTGACAGGGGATTCCTGGAGTCGCTGATGCAGGTGAAACTTTACAGACTTGGCGCTGACATGTTTGCCAGTGCGTTGTGGATAGCACTCCCGATGGTTGGGATGCTGATGTTTGTAAATTTGGCCTTGGGTATCGTCTCGCGCGTGGCGCCGCAAATCAATATTTTTGCGGTGGGTTTTCCGATTACATTGGTTGTCGGGTTAATCAGCATCGCTGTAACCTTGCCGATGCTGGACCAGCCATTTATGGCCTTGATGGAGCGATCAATTGGCATTTTTTCTGGGTCTTAACCTGATCGATCAGACCAAATTGTTCCGGATGGCGTAGACGGTTAGTTCCGCATTATTCGCCAATTTCAATTTCTCTAACAAACGTGCGCGGTAAACGCTGACCGTTTTGGGACTGAGCATCAGATCTTCTGCAATGTCAGACAAACGCTTTCCAGAGGCGATTTTTAGCAATGTTTGAAGTTCCCGCTCAGACAGAGTGGAGTGCAATGCCTGTGTACTTGGGGTAGAAAGGTTTGCAATCAGCATCTGCGATATTTCAGGTGTGACATATTTGCGTCCGCTGGCCAATGCGCGTACGGCGGGAATCAGCTCAGCAGGATCGCCGGCCTTGTTCAGGTAACCATCCGCACCAGCTCGCAAGCATCGCAACGCGTATTGGTCTTCCGCAAACATCGAAACGATCAAGACTTTGATATCCGAGTGACCTTCGCGAAGACTTGCCAGCACTTCGAGACCGCCACGACCTGGCAAATTGAGATCCAATAGCAGCACATCGCATGGGGTCTTGCGAATGACCTCTCGAACCTCTGAGTAACTGCCGGACTCACCGACTACCTCAATGTCGCCTGCGTCGGCGAGCGTATCTTTGATGCCGCGTCGTACCATCGCGTGGTCATCGCAAAGTACCACGCGAATCATTTGAATTTGCCCTCCAACGAATTTTGCGTCTGTTCACGAAGCGGGACGGAAAGGATGACAGAAGTTCCGACGCCCTTACGTGAGCTCACATCGAGCCAACCGCCAACTGACCGCGCGCGCTCGTGCAAACCGCGGATGCCAAATGCGTCGATTTTTGTCCGTTCCTGTTCGGAAATGCCCACGCCGTTGTCGCTCACTTCCAAAGTCAGGAAATCCTCCGCATCTGAAATGTCTACCTGAACTAAAGTGCAGTTGGCGTATTTGGATATGTTCGTAAGTGCCTCTTGCGCCGTTCTGTAGGCAGTCAACTGAATGGCCGTGTCAGGGCTCAGACTCTCGCTATTGGTTCGAAGCTGTGTTTTTATGCCGGTGCGCCGTTCGAAACTGCTGACCAGCCACTGAATTGCTGCCACAAGACCTTGGTCCAATATCGATGGCCGCAAATTCATCATAATTCTTTGGCTTGCGCCCAGCGCATGCTGCAAGGTGTCGGTAGCAGCTTGAATGTGTGACTGCGACTCAGGGTTGTTGTTATGTCTTGAAAGCCAGGCGAGATCAAGTTTGGCCGCGGCCAGTGATCCGCCAATGTCGTCATGGATTTCACGGGCTATTGCGGCGCGTTCGCGCTCAATCGCTGCTTGCAAATGCCCGGCAAAGTCTGACAACCGCTTCTCTGAGATGGCCAGTTCCCGTGCTGCAACCTCACTAGCCAGGCGAGTTTGGTGCACTTCCAGCGTTCGCAAAATGACACGCCGTAATTGAACAAGATCGTCCTTGTGCAAATAGTCACTGATGCCCAAATGTATGGCAGCTACTGCCGCTGACTCCCCGATAGCACCAGACAGCAATATGAAAGGCGGGCACTGAGCTACCGCGCCAAGTGCTTTCCATGCTTCAATGGCGGTGAAGCCGGGAAGTCGATAGTCAGCCAAAATGACATCAATTTTTTCTGACTTCGCTGCCTCAGTAAATGCAGCCAGCGTGTCCACCCGTTGAACGGAGTAATCGATGTTTGCCCTGTCCAAAGCCCTACATACCAATCGGTGATCGGAAACCGAGTCTTCCAAATGGAGAATGTTGATTGGCCCGAATGAAGTGCTTGTGTCCATTTACTTCACAGATTATGGTGCAGATTGTCGTTGTCAGGAAGTCGTGAAAATCAACCCATGCGGTGACGCAGTCTCGGGTACGTTTAGAACGTCAAATTCTCCCAAAGATTGCCGATTCCTGATAACCTAGTAGCATGTGATACTTAGCGTTAATCAAATGACTTCGCAGCCCCGGAGAGGCGTTTTCTAGGACTAAAGCCAATGCAGCCAACCCTGACCACACCAATTGTCCCTGCCGTGCAAATGCCCGTGATGCTGGTAGCTGAGGTTCAGGACTCGTTGTTGGTGGTTGTACATGACTTGACCAGGCTTGATGGTCTGCTGGCGCACACCATGGAAAATTTGATGGAGCGATTTACGAGTGCAAGCGCCAATCTAGCGACTCCTGCTTTGATGGATTCAAAAGAACTTGACGATGTGCGAAGCACGCTACGGGCAGCGGTGACGGAGCTGCAATTTCAAGATATGGCGTCCCAACTCATTGTTCATACGTCAAAAATCTTGCAGGGGTGCGCATACCGTTTGGCATCAGAGTCGATGGGGGGGGAGGATGGCGAAGCCGTCCCGTTCGTGGAAGAGGTCCCGGAGCGGCCAAACCCTGTAACGCAAGATGAGATGGACGCTGGCTCGATAGAGCTTTTCTGAGTGCTTAAATTAAATTACCAAAAACTGTCTAGTCGGAGCTTCAAATGCCTTTAATTCTCGCCGTTGACGATTCGCCATCCATGCGCAAGATGGTGTCCTTTACCTTGACTGGTGCTGGTTACCAAGTTGTTGAGGCAGTTGACGGGCAAGATGCTTACGAGAAAGCGCAAGCACAATCTTTTGATTTGGTGTTGACAGATCAAAACATGCCCCGTCTGGACGGCTTGGGGCTGACCCGCAAATTGCGCGATCACCCTCAGTTCAAAACTGTTCCAATTTTGATGCTGACAACAGAGTCAAGCGATTTGATGAAGCAAGCGGGTCGCGCGGCTGGTGCAACTGGGTGGTTGGTGAAACCATTTGACCCGGCCCGGTTACTGGATGTCATCAAGAAAGTGATTCGCTGAAATGGCAGATCAGCGAACGATTAGATATGGAACAGGAGTTTGGTATGTCTGAAACGCATCAAGACAGTGGTGGCAATGGAGACTTCGATCTAACACAGTTTTATCAGATTTTTTTTGAAGAGGCTGGGGAGAATCTGGATCTAATGGAGCAAATGTTGCTCAATCTGAATTTGGAGACAGCTGACGATGAGGCGTTGAACGGAATTTTTCGGTGTGCCCATTCTGTTAAAGGTGGTGCTGCTACATTCGGATTTGCGGACGTTGCTGAGTTGACCCATCAGATGGAGTCACTTTTAGATAAGCTTCGGCGCCACGAATTGCAGCCGAATGCGGAGATGGTGGATGTCCTCTTAGAGTCGGCGGATGCGTCCCGAAGCTTGCTTGCCAGACATCAGGCAGGCGGGGAAGGAGAAGCTACTCCGACCGCAGATTTGGTGCGACGTATCAGTGCGCTTGCCGGAGGGCAATCTTCGGCGCCCGTTCTGGCGGTACAAGCTCCCGTTGTTGTTGCACCGGTTGCTGTGGCGCGCCCTGCGGTAACACCTGTGGCCCAGACAAAGCGCCCAAGGTCGCTGGAAATTTGCATTGGTCCTCTTGAACGAACCGAACAGGCGGACGCCGTTCAGGAATTGTTTCGAGACATTCCTGGCTTGGGAGAGATTACGGTATTGCCAACGGACGCGGCCAGTACGCGGCTATTTGCCGTACAGACAGAGTCAAGTGACGAGGATCTTCTAGACCTTTTCGCGTTCCATGTTTCGAGGGAATACATCAAGATTACCGAGCGGGTGATCAATGGTGATGCTGCTGTCGTCGAGGGTTCTGTTGCAAGTAACGCTGCAGTAAGTTCTGTCGCGCCATCTGACGATGCGCAACCGGGCGCACCTTTGGCGCCATTGCCTGGATATGGTTTTTTTGATGGGGCTCCTGGGGCACCCGCTCTTGCGGCAGAAAGTGCGCTTAGTGAGGTCAAAGTTCAGAAAGCACCTCCAAGAACGCCGTCAGCCGGTGCCTCGGCACAGCCAGAAGCCGCAACTATTCGAGTGGCGATTAGCAAAGTTGACCAACTCATCAATTTGGTTGGTGAGTTGGTGATTACCCAGGCGATGTTGGCCCAGAATAGCAGAGCGCTGGACCCCGCTGTATATCAGCAACTACTCTCTGGATTGGCAGATTTGGATAGGAATACTCGCGACTTGCAAGAGTCTGTGATGTCGATCCGCATGATTCCAATGTCGATCGTGTTTAGTCGGTTTCCTCGCATGCTGCGAGATCTGGCGAGCAAGCTGGGCAAAAAGGTCGATTTTGTTACCCAGGGTGAGGCAACAGAATTGGACAAAGGGCTGGTAGAGAAAATAACCGACCCTTTGACGCACTTAGTTCGCAACAGTTGTGATCATGGAGTTGAGTCTCCTGCTGAGCGTTTGGCGGCTGGAAAACCTGAAACTGGAACCATTACGCTGTCTGCGTCGCATCAGGGCGGGTCAATCGTTATCGAGGTCCGCGATGATGGGAAGGGTATGTCCCGTCAAAAGATTCTGAACAAAGCCAGGGAGCGCGGCTTGGACGTATCAGATCAAATGTCGGATGGTGAGGTTTGGCAATTGATCTTTGCGCCGGGATTTTCCACCGCGGAGGTGGTTACTGATGTATCGGGTCGTGGCGTGGGCATGGATGTGGTTAAGAGAAACATTGCAGCCTTGAACGGCACGGTAGAAATTGATTCCGCTGAAGGCTATGGCATGAAGGTGTCGGTGAGGCTTCCATTGACGCTGGCAATCATGGATGGCATGTCTGTAGGTGTAGGTGGCGAAGTTTATATCCTCCCTCTTTCTTCGGTGGTGGAGTCCTTTCAAGTTAAAGGTGATGCGGTTAGCACCGTCGGGCAAGGATCACAGTTGGTGAAAGTTCGGGATGAGTACATGCCGGTCATTGAACTGGAAAAAATATTTCAGGTTCCCCGGTTTGACTTTGAAAAGTCGTGTGACATCATGGTTGTTGTTGAGGCAGACGGTAGTCGGGTCGCCTTGCTGGTGGATGAATTGCTAGGGCAGCAACAAGTTGTAGTGAAGAACCTTGAGTCAAACTACCGTAAGGTCCCAAACGTTTCTGGTGCAACTATTTTGGGCGACGGCAAAGTGGCACTAATTTTGGACACGGGCGCATTGGTTCGTCGCTCCCGGCACTGACAGTTACGCATCGAAGGAGAACCACATGGGCATGATGGAAAAACTCGAAGAAGTGGCATCTTCTGAAGCCAGAGAATATTTGACGTTTCGACTGGACCAGGAGGAGTACGGGATTGATATCCTTAAAGTTCAGGAAATTCGAGGTTATGAACCACCCACCCGAGTGGCAAACGCACCGGATTTCATTAAAGGAGTCGTCAATCTGCGCGGAACGATAGTGCCGATTGTCGATATGAGATTGAAATTTAACTGTTCGAAGGTTGAGTACAACGCCTTCACGGTGGTCATCATTCTGAATCTGAGGAGCAGAATTGTTGGCGTTGTAGTTGATTCTGTTAGTGATGTGATGGAGTTGCCCGCAGAGAGCATCAAGGCGGCTCCAGAAATTGATAGCGTGATCGATAGTGGCGCTGTCTTGGGATTGGGTTCGTTGGGAGATCGAATGCTGATCCTTCTGGATATTGAGCGATTGATGTCGGCTACCGACATGGGACTTGTTAGCGGTCCGGATTGACGCAGTTTGATCGCTAGGTTCCAGGACCGAACTAACGTAGAGCTCTCGTGAAGATTGCGGAGGGAGTTAGATAGATGCCAGAGACTTCTGTTGGATTGCAGGGACGGGAGTTTTCGTGGACTGACTCGGACTTTGATCGTGTTCAGGAAATGATTTACAGGCGTGCTGGCATTAGCCTTCATGATGGCAAGCATGCGATGGTGTACAGCCGACTCTCGCGCAGACTTCGAGAGACCGGGCATCATAGTTTTCGAGACTACTTAGGTTGGTTGGAGTCAACGGAAAGCCCGGAATGGCAAGAGTTTGTTAACGCGTTGACCACCAATTTGACTTCCTTTTTTCGGGAAAACCACCATTTTGAGGTCTTCGCAAATTTGCTGAATTCGAGGCCTGCTGGAACAAATTGGCGAGTTTGGTGCAGCGCCGCGTCCACTGGGGAGGAGCCGTATTCAATTGCCATTACTGCTCTTGAGGCACTTGGTACATTGGCTCAGTTTTCTCTGATCGCGAGCGACATTGATTCAAAAGTTCTGGCGTCAGCGCAGCAAGGTGTCTATAAATTAGATGGAATAAAAGGAATTGATGCGAGTCGGATGCAGCGTTTTTTCTTGCGCGGTAAAGGTGGAAATAGTGGAATGATCCGGGTTAAACCTGAGCTTACTCGGGCCGTTCGGTTTTTGATGGTTAACTTAATACAAGATGACTGGCCATTTAGCGAGTCGTTTGATGTGGTGTTTTGTCGAAATGTCATGATTTATTTTGATGCTAAGACGCAGAGAAAAGTGCTGGAGCGAATCCATCGCGTTTTAAAGCCCGGAGGGACGTTGTTTGTTGGGCATGCTGAAAATTTCAGCGATTCCCGAGATTTGTTTGCCCTCAAGGGAAAAACGGTCTACGAGCGGCTGTGAATCCTCAAGTTCGACTTTCTTGGATGTAAAACCTCTTTGTTTGCAAGGATCACATGAACTTTCCCCGGTATGGAGTTGAAACTCCCGCAAACAAGGTTGCTATTGGAGGAGGGGCTGGGGTGAAAATTCTGGCGAGCGGAAGGTCGTCGCGAGTTGATCAACTGAAGGCTCTTCCTCGCAAACCAGGTGAGGCATCTTTCTTTTATGCGGATCATCACTTTCAGTACGATGCCGTAAAGGTTTTGCCTGGGGAGTATTACGTATCAAATGAGGACCTTGTAGTGATGACCGTTCTGGGGTCATGCATTGCGGCTTGCATTTGGGATGGAAAGGTGAGAACGGGAGGAATGAATCACTTCATGCTCCCGGATGGAGATGGCGCAGATGGATCTGGTCGTTATGGCTCGTACGCCATGGAACTCCTGATAAATGAGATGTTCAAGCTCGGCGCACGTCGGGAAACTATGCAAGCCAAGATTTTTGGTGGCGCGCAGGTGATGGCTGGCTTCACAACCATGAATGTAGGTGAGCGAAACACGCAGTTCGTATTGGACTACTTGGCTACCGAACGAATACCAGTCGTTTCACAAGATGTGCTTGATATCCATCCACGAAAAGTATGCTTTTTCCCTGTGACTGGAAAGGCCTTGGTAAAGCGGCTTGCCCACTCCCATCCAGAGACTTTGGCTGTCGAGGAACGGCGCGGAAACGCTGCCTCGGTTGCAAAGTCAAATGCAGGTGGGTCAGTCGATCTTTTTTGAGAGGTACGCTTGAAGAAGATTCGCGTTATCGTGGTGGACGATTCTGCCCTTGTTAGGGGTCTGTTGGCGGAAATTATTAACCGTCAGAAAGATATGGAGTGCGTCGGTGCGGCGAATGATCCGCTAATAGCAAGGGAAATGATTCGCGAACTAAATCCCGATGTGATTACATTGGATATCGAAATGCCCAAAATGGATGGGATCGATTTCCTTTCAAAGTTGATGCGGCTTCGTCCCATGCCGGTAGTCATGATTTCAACATTGACTGAGCGGGGAGGGGAAGTCACTATGCGCGCCCTTGAGTTAGGGGCAGTTGATTTTGTCGCGAAACCTAAGATTGGTGTGGCTGATGGACTTCGTGATCTTGCCGATCAAATCGTTGAGAAGGTGCGAATTGCGGCTTCAGCGCATGTGCACAGGGTCGATTTGCGCAGCCAGGCAGGAAGTGCACCGATTTCAAGTATCCCTAGAAGTCCTTGGCAATTGTCTTTGGGTCGTCATTCAACAGAGAAACTGATTTTCATTGGTGCGTCGACTGGTGGGACCGAAGCAATTAAGGAAATCCTCACGCGTATGCCGGCAGACTCTCCGGCTATCGCCATTACGCAGCACATGCCGCCGGGATTCACTACAAGTTTTGCTGCGCGCCTTAACGGTATGTGCCAAATTGAGGTTGGCGAAGCGGTGCATGGGGAGCGAGTGCTTCCTGGCCATGCATATATTGCTCCCGGTGGGAAGCAGTTTCGTATTGAGAAAAGCGGGGCAAATTACGTCTGTGTTGTCGAAGATGGTGAACCAGTGAACAGGCACCGACCTTCGGTTGAGGTGCTATTTAAGTCAGCTGCTCGCGTAGTAGGGGGTAATGCGGTCGGCGTAATGCTTACGGGGATGGGCAATGACGGGGCGATTGCGATGAAAGAGATGAGAGATGCTGGTAGCTACAACTTTGTACAAGACGAAGCAAGTTGCATTGTGTTTGGTATGCCGCGTGAAGCGATCCTCGTAGGTGCCGCAGACGAAGTCTTGCCTGTGCTGGACATCGCCGGAGCGATCTTGGCAAGGCTAGGACCGTCTGTGAATAGACACCGTGTGTAGTGGCAGAGCGCTTCTTGTTTCCGAAACAAGAAAACAATGCTAGAATCTAAGGCTTCGCTAAAAACGAAGGCTTGCTGAATGAAACGTAAAAAGTTTTCAAGAAGTTTGACGAAAGCTTAAAAACTGTGTCATAAT
>DAOQRI010000025.1:0-13443 GCA_035355475.1 Rhodoferax sp.
CGCTGGCCAGCGCACTCAATGCCAAACGCAATGACAACGGCATCGTCGACGTCATCAAGGCCGAAGACATGGGCAAATTCCCGGACACGAACCTGGCCGAGTCGCTGCAACGCGTTCCCGGCGTGGTGATCGACCGCGACGCGGGTGAGGGTCGCTCCATCACCGTGCGCGGCTTGGGGCAGGATTTCACCCGGGTTCGCATCAACGGCATTGAAGCACTGGCCACCACCGGCGGTACCGACAGCTCGGGCGGCGCCAACCGCGGGCGCGGCTTTGACTTCAACGTGTTTGCATCCGAGTTGTTCAACACCGTAACCGTGCGCAAGAGCTCATCGGCCGACGTGGACGAAGGTTCGCTGGGTGCCACTGTCGACCTGCAAACCACCCGCCCGTTTGACCTCAAGGGCTTCAACGCCATGGTGTCATTGAAGGAGAAGTACAACGACCTCTCCAAGACCACCGACCCACGTGCCGCCTTTTTGCTGTCCACCACCAACGAAGACCGCACATTTGGTGTCCTGCTGTCGGGCGCCTATTCCAAACGCCGCCTGTATGAAGAAGGTTTCAGCACGGTGCGCTGGGACAACGGCCCGTCTTCAGGCGGCTGGTGTGCGCCCACCGGTGTCACGGCCAACCCCAGCAACTCAACCGCCACCACCTGCGGACCCGCTGCACAGGGCGTTGCACGGGTTGCTGGCACGCCAGAGACCATCGCCGCCTACAACGCCGCCAGTAGCGCCAACAACTTCACACCCCGCCTGCCGCGCTATGGCCGCTTGACGCACGACCAGGACCGCCTGGGCCTGACCGGCTCCGTCCAGTTCAAGCCACTGGCAGACACGCTGCTGACGCTGGACCTTATGTACTCCAAACTGAAAGCGACCCGCCAGGAAGACTTTCTGGAAGCCATCTCCTTCAGCCGCTCCGCCAGCCAGGGCGGCAAGCCCCAGACCAGTGTCGTGAACACGGCCTACGCACCCAATGGCGCCTTGCTCTATGGAACCTACAACGGGGTCGATATCCGCGCCGAGTCGCGCTACGACGAACTGTCCACCACGTTCACGCAACCTACGCTGACCTGGGAACAGAACTGGACCGATTCCCTCAAGATGACGGCCAAGATCGGCAGCGCCAAATCGATCTTTGACAACCCGGTGCAGACAACCACCACGCTGGATGCCATCAACGTCAATGGTTACAGCATGGACTTCCGTGGCAATGACCGCCAACCGCTCATCAGCTACCCGTTCAACGTCAACCAACCTGGCGGAGCGCTGACGTTGGTGCCAGTGCCGCAAGTGACATCGGGCACCCAAGGGTCGTCGGTTGCCAACACCACAACCAGCGAAATCCGCATCCGCCCACAAGGCGCCACCAACCGCAATGATCTGGCACACTTGGACCTGTCGTGGCAGGCGTCCGATGCCTGGACCGTAAAAGGCGGTGTGGACTACAAGCGTTACACGTTTGACACCTTTGAGTTCCGCCGTGTCAACCAGAACGACACCATCTTTGCCCCGCCCACCGGCACCACCGTGGCCAGCTTGACCACCAGCCTGAACGGCTTTGGCAGCGGTCAGAGCTTGCCCCCCGGTACCCCCACTTCGTGGGTCATCCCCAACCTGAACGCCATCGCACAGGCCTACGACATCTACTGCAATTGCATCAAGAGCGGACCAGCGGGCGGGCCAGGCGATTTCACCCTGTCTTCCACCACCAATGGCAATGCGCGGGGTAATAACCGCTCAGTGGAAGAGACCGACAGCGGCGCATTCTTGATGGCCGACTTTGACACCAGTTGGGGCAACCTGCCGGTGCGCGGCAACTTTGGCACCCGCTATGTGAAGACCCAGCAAGTGGCAACCGGCTACCAGGCGACTGCAGGTGGAACGGCCGTGACCGTGACCAACACCTACACCGACTTGCTGCCATCCTTCAACCTGGCTGCCACCCTGCGGCCTGATCTGATCATGCGCGTGGGCGCAGCCAGTGTCATGTCCCGCCCGCAGTTGGGCAACCTGAACCCGGGCGGCACCATCAGCACCACTGGCACGCTGTCGATAACCAGCGGCAACGCACTGCTGCAACCGTTCCGCGCCAAGACACTGGATACCAGCCTGGAGTGGTACTTTGACAAAAACGCCTTCCTGGGCGTAGGTTTGTTCGCCAAGAACATATCCACCTACATCCAGAGTCTGCGCACCAACATTGCCTACAAGGCGACTGGCCTGCCCATGTCGCTCCTGCCATCTAACTTTACGGGTGAAGAGGTGTTCCAGGTCACTACGCCCATCAACACCGATGGCGGCAACCTGAAAGGTCTGGAGCTCAACTACCAGCAACCGTTCACCTTCTTGCCAGGCATCGGCAAGAACTTTGGCATGCTGCTGAACTACACCCTGGTGGACTCCAAGATCCAGTACATCGTGTCGCCCACCAGCAGCACGACCATCACCGATGACCTCCTGAACCTGTCGCCACGGTCATGGAATGCGACGCTTTACTACGATGACGGCACCTGGAGCGGCCGCCTCTCCACGTCTTCGCGCAGCGACTACCTGACCCGCGTACCTGGGCAGAACAACAACGATGTGGAAGGCAAGGCCGCCACCGTGAATGTGGACATGTCTGTGTCGTACAAGGTCAACAAGAACCTGGACGTGACGTTTGAGGCGGTCAACCTGCTCAACACGCCCAACGACCAGTTCATCAGCCGGGCACGCAACAGCTCGGTGGTCTACAACGTAACCGGTCGTGAGTTCCTGATCGGCGCACGCTACAAATTCTGATTGCGGGGGCAAAAAGAGGGAACTGGGGGCGGCGCGAGTCGCCCCCTTTTTTTATGTGCAAGGCAACAACCCATCAGACAACACCATGGTCACTTTGATTCACACTCGGGTACGCCTTTGCAGCCTGCTGCTCCTGCCAATGCTGGCTGCCTGCGTGCATGCGCCTGCCGTCACCACCATTTACGGCGTCGTGTCGGTGGGCGGTCCCATGGCAGGGGCCCATATTGCGGTGCGCGACAGCCAGGGCGCTCGGGTGACCACCCGTGCTGATGCACGCGGACAGTACACGCTCAACGCTGCGGGCCTCGTTGCACCACTGGTCTTGAGCGCATCCAGCGAACCGCACGGCAATTGCCGATACAACCACAAGCCGCGAGCCATCTGTTTGACGGCTTTGGCCACCGCGCTTTCTCCGGCGGGCAACCAGGTCAATATCAATGCGCTGACCGACCAGATGGTGTCCGACGTGGCAAGCGCCCTGCACTTCGTCGGCCCGCAGCAACTGGCCGAAACGCCCTATATTCCCGCCGTGCCCCTGCCGGTGCAGGCCGAGTCGCTGCGCCAGTTGCGTGCGGGATTTGGGTCAGCTCTGGCCAGCGCCGGTGTGGCCGACGTCGAGCACTTCGACCCGGTCACAACCCCCATGCAGGCTGACGGTAGCGGCGTGGACGCGGTGCTGGGCGTCATCAACCACACGCGCGGTTACGACAACGAAACCGGCGAAGCCTCCTCTACGGTTATCACCGATATGGCCTGGCGCCCGATTGCGGGCCCGTTCGGACCCGCGGCCAATGAACCCCTGCAATACGAACGTGCCCGCATGGAGCTTGAGCGCATTCGCTCGGCCAATGTCCGTATCTTCATCGTGGGCGACTCGACAGCAGCCACTTACGAACGCCAGCGGCTGCCGCGCATGGGCTGGGGACAGGTGTTTGCCGACCAGTTCCGCGCGGACGGCGGCATTGCGGTGGTCAATGGAGCGCGTGCCGGGCGAAGCTCGCGTGACTTTTACAACGGCGGCTGGTACCGGCAGATGATGCGTTTCATGCAACCAGGCGATTACGTCTTCATCGCCCACGGCCACAACGACCAGAATTGCAACGGCCTGCGTGCCGCACGCGGCGTGGCGGATGTAACCAACCTGTGTACCTATCCGAACACTGCAACGGGGCAGCGCCAGCATCCACCGGGTCAGACACAGATGTCATTTCAATCCAGCCTGGAAACCTATATTGCAGACGCACGTGCTAGGGGGGCCCACCCCATCCTGATGACCCCTACCACGCGCTTCATGAATGCGGACCGCAAGACCGCCTATGCCAACGGCGACACCCGCCCGGTTGTGTCCCAGCACCTGACGCGCCAAAACGCAGTCGGTGGCTATGCGTTTGTGGGTAACTACAGCCAGACCATTCAGGATACGGCGCGCGCTAACCACCTGCCACTGATCGACCTGGAAGCCAAAACGATCCGTTTTGCCAATGCCCATGCGCACGACTGGCAGGCCTATTGGCTGGTTGTAACCGACACCGTGAAATACCCCTGGTACGCCACGCAAACCGCCGGCACGCCAGCCGCGCCGGACACCACACACTTTCAAGAAGCCGGTGCGCGCGCGGTGGCCGAACTGGTGGCGGACGGCATTCGCGAAACACCGTCACTGCGCGCACTGTCGCAATGGCTCAAACCCTCAGGTACGCAGTAAGTCGGCCATGGCCTCACGCGGTATCACCGCGCCGGGGTGCTGGATGACGCGGGCCGCCAGCCGGTTGCCAAACCGCGCAGCGTCAACAATAGACGCGCCACGCAAACGTCGGCTCAGGTAGCCTGCGGCAAACGAATCACCCGCTGCCGTGGTGTCCACCACAGTTTTCACTGTCTCGGTGGAAACCAGCTGCCATTCCGCGCGATCTGCCCCACGAACCAGTGTGGGGTTTGCGCCGCGCTTGATGACGATCTCCGGCGATGGCAGGGCCTGCGCATCCTCGATCGCCGCCTCCAGACTGGGCAAGCCGAACAGCGCCTGGTGGTCATCGGCCGTGACCAGCGCAATCGTGGCCGCAGCAAAGGCCTGGAGGAAATTTTCACGCGCCACCTCCGCATCCGGCCACAGCCTGGGGCGGTAGTTGTTGTCAAACACCACACTGGCACCGCGCGCGCGCAGCGCCTGCGTCAAAGCAAACAGGCGCTTGCGTCCCTCCACCGGCAGGATGGCCAGGCTGATACCGGAGAAATAGAAGGCATCCCACTCATTGGCACGCTCCTCCAGCGGTGTGCGGGGAATGTCAAAGTAGGCCTTGGCCGCGCTGAAGTCGCGCCAGAAGCTGAAGCGCCGCTCGCCGTGCGCATCCACCTCAATCTGATACAGGCCCGGCAGACGTCCTGCAATCGTGCGCACCAGGCCCAGCTCCAGCCCATCCAAGGCCCAGCGGCGCAGCAGTTCCTGGCTCAGGGAGTCATCGCCCAGCGCGGTGGCGTAGTGAACCGCCAGAGATTCGCCGCCACAGCGTGCCAGATACACGGCGGTATTGAAGGTGTCGCCGCCGTAGCTCTGCTGCATGGCGCCAAAGGCGGTACCGTGCAGCTCCAGCATGCATTCCCCAATCAGGGCTATTTTCTTGGTTTTTTCCACAATGAAATTTGTTTTTGAAACAGTGTTTCATTGTACTGCTGACGATGCAGAAATCAACCCACGCTCGTAAGCATTTCCCTGAAAATTACATATGAAATAGGCCTTTAGCCCTCTTCGAATATACACAACGCGCTACAAAAGTAGTAGCGAATCGGTTATCACGCCGTCTTGCGGGCTGCGCGTGGCTTGGCTGCAGGGGCCACCACTTCGGTAGGAGCGGGTACCTTGGGCTTCACAGCACGTACAGTCTTGGCGGATGTCTTGGCTGGCGGCTTCGCAGCCGCCTTGCGGGGTGACGGTTTCGTCGCAACCACGGCATGGGGCAGAAAAGCAGCTTCCATTTCGGCCAGTGCTTCGGCGGTGTACACCGCCAGACGTTGCATGCTGGGCATGGACGAATGGCAACCGGTGTAGCCAAAGTTCATGAACCCGGCGTAGCTCTGGCAGGTGATGTTGAGCGCCTGCCCGTGTGTCACGATGGACGCCGGGTAGGTGGCCACCATTTCCGCACCGCGCAGATACAGCGGCTTGTCAGGCCCAGGCACATTGGAAATGGTGATATTGAACATGGGCCTGATGCGACCGCCGATGCCGGTCAGCAGCGTCAGAATTGTGGGCGCCATCAGCAGCACGGTGTACTGCATCATGGCCTGGCGCGGCAGGCTTTGCACATGTTCTTTGGCCTGTTTGACCGACTGGCGAATGGCCGCCAGGCGCTCGCGCACGTCGACCACGTCAGTCCCCAACGTGGACACAATAAAGGTGATCGCGTTGCCGTTGCCGGTGTCGTCCTTGGGCCGCACCGACACCGGAATTCCGGCGGTCAGGGGTTGCTCGGGCAGGTTGTTGGATTCGTCCAGAAAGCGGCGCAAAGCGCCCCCGCAAACGGCCAGCACGATGTCGTTGAGCGTGCACTCTGCCGCACCCGCCAGATTGCGCATGCGCTCCAGAGAAAACTGCTGCGTGGCGAAGCGGCGTTTCTCGCGCACCCGCCCGTTGAGTACCGAGCGCGGTGCCACAAACGGCAAGGCCATGCTGTCAGCTGGGTTCATCGCATGCTTGACCAGCTTGCCAAATGCACTGACCAGTTGAGGAACGGTGCTGGCCTGCATGCGCAACTCTTGCACTGCACCGGCAATGGCGTGGGTCACGGTGGGCAGCAGCGCCTCCTGGTGCTTGCGGGCTTTGGGGGTGTGCGACTCCTTGCCGGTTGCCCAAAACGGGGGCATGTGCAGACTGGTTTCGCGGTCGAACGACATGCCGCTTTGCAACAGCTTGACGCCGCTGATGCCATCGATCAGCGAGTGGTGCATCTTGATGAACATCGCAAACCGGTTGCCCTCCAGCCCTTCAATCAGTGTGCACTCCCACGGCGGGCGCGACAGATCCAGCGGTGTGCTTTGCAGGCGCCCCACCAGTTCACCCAGTTCCCGCTCGCCACCCGGCCAAGGCAATGCGGCATGGCGCACGTGGTACTCCAGATCAATATTGGTGTCTTCCACCCAGACCCGCACTGGGTTCATGCTGAACGACGGCTTGAGGCGCTGGTTCCAGGGTGCCTTGAACTGGCGGTGGTTGCGGTACGCCGCCATGGTCTTGCGCATGAAGTCTTTGGGCGCGTCTTCCGGCAACTTGAATTGCAGCAAACCGCCCACGTGGTTGGGTGTGGCCCTGGACTCGGTAACGATCCAGGCGGCGTCCAGGGGATTAAGGCTGATGGGGTTCATGCGGATGTCTCAATCGGTTGTTTTTTTGAATGTCTCTCACACATGTGCACTGCTTCAGGCGCACACCGGCCATTCTAGCGATGGCTGTATTGCGGCACCACTCTGCAAACAGTCTGGTAGTTCCGTAACATGGTGAACCACTGAATGAACCGATTTCTGAAAGATGACTCCACAGACATAGATCTTGCAGCCTCACAATAACCGCCATGCGCTCCGTTAATCTCGTTCGCTTTTTTCCTCTGTTCGCGCTGATATTGGTGATATTGGCCGGACTCGCCCTCGGCACCTTAGTGCACAGGCATGAGGTTGCGCAGTTGGAACGCATGGCAGAAGAACGCAATGCCAGCCTGGCGCAGGTTTTTAGAAAACTCACACAAATTGAAATTGCGGCCCTGGCAAATGCAGGCAATGATGCCAGTGGTCCGCAGCGCGAGCGACTCCGCAAGGACCTGACTGACCTGATGCGCGAGTCGGACGTGGTGAAACTGAAGGTCTATGACCTGAACGGAATCACCCTTTTTTCAACGCAGGAAAGCCAGGTTGGCGAGAACCAGAGTGCCAACCCCGGGTTTATTCGCGCCAAAGGTGGCCGCATTGCGACCGAATTGACACACCGCGACCATTTCAGTAGTTTTGATGGCGAAGTTCAAAACATCGACCTGGTATCGAGCTACGTTCCCGTCAAGGATGACGAAAAAGTGATTGGCGTGTTTGAGCTCTACCAGAACGTAACGCCACTCATGCGCAGAATTGGCGAGTCGCTTTGGCAAATGGGGGCCGCTGTCAGTGCCGTACTCGGCGCGCTATACCTGCTGCTGGTGGCAATTGTGTTGCGTTCCCAAAAAATTCTTCTGGAACGCGACGCCCTGCTCGGCGAGGCGAATCGCGAGCTAGACCAGCGCGTACTGGAAAGAACCGTGGAACTTCGCAAAAGTGAAGCCCGCTTGAAGAGCCTTTCCGAAATGTCATCCGACTTCTTTTGGGAAACTGACAGTGAACACCGGTTTATTCATCGCAGCCTGACGAACCACAAGCAACATGATCCAGGCTTGAATTCTGAACAGCTGTATGGCATGAAAGTCTGGGACCTGCCCATCGTTTCCGGTGTTGGTACTTTCCAAGCGCTGCAATTGATGCGCAACCAAAAGCCCATTCGCGACATGGAAATCTCACGCCGCACACACACTGGGAAAATTCAGCATCTGCTGGTCAGCGCCGACCCACAGTTTGACGAAAGTGGGGCCTTCGTCGGTTTCCTGGGTGTGGGCAGCGATATCACACGCAAGGTCGAGGCCGACGCCGCACTGCGGATTTCGGACGCTGCCTTTGAAGCACAAGACGCCACCATGGTCACGGATGCTGACTCGGTCATTATTCGGGTCAATCAGGCATTTGTCGAGCTGACGGGCTACACAGCCGATGAAGTCATTGGACAAACTCCAAGATTCCTGCGCTCAGATCGTCACGACTCTGCGTTTTATAAAGCCATGTGGCACTCCATTCATACGACCGGGCACTGGCGCGGTGAAGTTTGGGATCGCAAGAAGAGTGGGGAGGTCTATCCCAAGTGGCTCACCATTTCGGCGGTGACCTCTGCCAACGGTGTTGTCACGCACTACATCGGCACCCACTTTGACATCTCGGACCGCAAGAAGGCAGAAGAGAAGATTGCCGAGCTGGCATTCTTTGATCCACTGACAGGCCTACCCAACCGCACCCTACTGGGCGACAGGCTGCGACAATCCCTGACCAATAGCCACCGGGATGGGAATCACGGGGCAGCCCTCTTTATTGACCTGGACCTGTTCAAGGTGCTCAACGACACCAAGGGCCATGCCGTCGGTGACCTGCTCCTCCAGCAAGTCGGTGAACGGCTCAAACTGGGTGTGCGAGAGGGCGACACCGTTGCACGGCAAGGTGGAGACGAGTTCGTGGTGATTTTGAGCGACCTGGCACCGGGTGTCGAGGAGGCTGCTGCACAGGTTAAATCGATCGGACGCAAGTTGTTGGACGCGCTGGCCACGCCCTTTATGCTGGAAACCCACGAGCACCAGATAACCGCCAGCATTGGCGCAACACTGTTCTCTGGCACCCAAAAGTCGATCGACGACATCCTGAAGCAGGCCGATCTGGCCATGTACAAAGCCAAGGACAGCGGCCGCAATGCCATGCGGTTCTTCGACCCCCTGATGCAGCAACTGGTCGTCGAGCGATCATTGAACGAACGCGCATTCCGGCAGGCAGTTGCCGAGCAGCAGTTCGTGCTTTACTACCAGCCATTTGTGAATGCCGATCAACGGGTCATGGGCGTCGAAGCACTGGTGCGCTGGAACCATCCCGAGCGCGGATTGGTAGCACCCGGAGAATTTATTACCCTTGCCGAAGAGACTGGGCTGATTGTTCCACTGGGAAGTTGGGTGCTGGAGTCAGCGTGTCAGCAGATTGCGGATTGGCAACACCACCCACGCCTATTTGAAATTACCGTTTCCGTCAATGTCAGCGCTGTTCAGTTCCGACAGGAAGATTTCACCGCACAGGTACTGGCAACGCTGGAACGCACGGCAGCCGATCCGACACGGCTGAAGCTGGAATTGACCGAGAGCTTGCTGATCGACAACGTGGAGGATGTCATCTTCAAGATGAATACGCTGCGGGCTATCGGGGTCCAGTTTTCTCTGGATGATTTTGGAACCGGCTATTCGTCGCTTGCATATCTCAGCAGACTGCCGTTTGATCAAGTGAAGATTGATCGCTCGTTTGTCCGGAATATCGAGACCAATGATGACTCTGTGGCCATTTGCGCTGCCATCGTCAGCCTGGGGCACAGCCTGAAACTGAAGGTTGTTGCTGAAGGAGTTGAAACGCAGGCGCAGCGCTATTTCCTGAGCACGGTGCACAAATGCGATTTGCTGCAGGGCTTCCTTTTCAGTCGCCCGTTGGCCGTTGTGGACTTTGAAGAATACGCCCACACACACTGATGTGCGATGAGTCCATCCAGACAGTTGCGCTCGAGCCCGACAAGCGCACGCGCCCACAGCATCTCGACAAATTTGACGCCACAACCCACCTGTCGCAAAGTGGCCCGCGCAATCTCTACATTCAAATCCTGAAGTGTTCCATCCACTCCACGAAGCGAATAGCGCGGTCTTGCGAAGACCTGAGGCGCTGCCCTAGTGTTTGGTCGCAGTAATAACCTGGAAGTTGCCAAAGAAATAGGTTTGGCGCTCACACGTCCATCCACCCATTGCGTCGAGGCATTTGACCGGATCATGTGTATCCCACAGTGCCAGGCCAAAGGGCTCGAACACCTTGAAATAGGTCCAACTGAGCAGCCGCAGAATGGCCACATCGGGCCGGTGGAATTCGGCCAGGTAGAGCTTGCCGCCAGGTGCCAGCATGCGGCCGGCTTCGCTCAGGGCCTTATTTTTCAGATGATGGGGCAACTCGTGCAGCAGGAAGAAGATGACGTTTGCATCGGCGCAGCCTTCCTTCTGCGTCATGGCCGTGGCGTTGTCTTCCACGAAAGCTACCTTGTCTGCATACTGACCCAGTTTGCCCTGGGCATGCTCCAGTTCATTGGGGATGATGTCGGCAATCAGCACCTGCTCGGCCCCCGACTGAACCGCCGCATCCACGACCCGGGGAATGACGTTGCCAAATGCGCAGGAGGTGATCAGAACCTTCTTGTTCTTCAGGCTGGTGGCGCCCAGCCCTGCCACGATCTTGGACACCAGGGTGCTGTACTGGAACAGCAAAATGGCCGCGATCACAGGCTGAAAATCCACCAGCTTGATCAGCCACATGTCCGAGTACAGCGGATACACATGCGACTTGGCGCTGTTTTGCGACGAAGAAAACCCGCGCACCAGCAGCGCCCCGCGGGTCAGCACAAAGAAAAAAAGGCCGGTCATTGCCAACACGACAACGAGACCGGCCGCCACATTCACCATCCAGCTACTCATACATACCTTCTGAAAATGTTCGAAATTACGGCGGTTTGCCACCGTTGGGTGCAGTGTGTCACTTTCACCCTGTTCATGCCCATCAACCGGGGCCGCAGCGCGAACAAATATTGATCAACATCAAGAGTTTGCAGAAACCCGAGAGCTGGTGCGCGGCCCTAACCGCGGCAAGCGGGCGTCTCAACCGGCAATTGGCTTCTCTGGCTCGGCCAAGGCGTAGCGGTTCTTGCCCGCGCGCTTGGCCTCATACATGGCTGCATCGGCTGCAGCCATCAACCCATGGCGTGTTTGCCCATGGGTGGGATAGCGCGCAATGCCGATGCTCGCACCGATCTGGACAATCTCACCACCCGCAATGGGAAACGGCTCACGCAGAGCGCGAACCAAATCGGCTGCCAGTTCCTGCAGTGCCTGGTCGCCCGGGCCGCAGTGCGTTGCAACCACCACAAACTCGTCGCCCCCTTGGCGGGCCACCAGATCGGAGGAACGACGCACACGCGCGAGCATGCGATGGGCCACACCAACCAGCACCTGATCTCCAGCCTCGTGCCCATAGGTATCGTTGACGGCCTTGAACCCGTCCAGGTCGATCAGCATCACGCCGAGTTCCTCGCCATCTTCAGCCGCATGGCGCAGACTGCGGTCCAGAAAAAACTCCATGCCGCGCCGGTTGCGTAAACCGGTCAATGCATCGTGGTCGGCATGGCGACGTGCGCGATCTTCTGCCGCCTTGCGGTCCGTTACGTCGTAGAGCACACCTTCGATGAGTTCGATCTGGTCCTTTTGCCCCACCACGACGGAAATGATGCAGTGAACCCAGCGCTCGCTGCCGTCGGCTGTGCGCAGTTGACAATCTTCGGACGTGGAGCGGTTGGATGCGGTGGCCTTGGCAATCAAACTCCAGACCACGGCCGGCTCCACAAAAATGGTGTCGATGAACTTGGAGCTATCGGCTTCCTGCATGCCATCGATGCGGATGCCCACAATGCGTGACAACAGGGCTGGATTGCTGTTGATCAGGCTCCCATGCTGGTCCAGCACCATGATGCCCACGTTGGTGGTCTCGAAAATGCGCCGGTAGTGCTCTTCCATGGCTTCCACTTTGGCACGCAGTTCGCGCTCCTCCTGCAAGGTGCGCTGCACCGTATCCAGCAGGAGGTTGCTGCGGTGGACCAGGGAACCAATTTCATCGTCCGCATGGCCGCGCGGAACTTCTAGTCGTTCACCGCTGCCTGGCGTCACCGCTTCCACCCGGCGTGCAACCTTGTTGAGCGGGCGCGCCACGACGAAATCGAACAACACAATCAGCAACAGCGCTGAAATGCCGATTTGCAAGGCCAGCACTACGAGTTGCCGGATGGCGGAATCCAGGGCCATCGCGTTGATGTACCCCTCGTCCAGACCAATTTCAAGCTGGCCGATCACCTCAGTGGCATTCACCGGCGAACCCAGGGAATAGCGGACGGTGGTCCCTTCAACAGCGCCTTCAGACTGTGCGCGACTGCTCTTGTAAATGGTGCTTCCGTTGTCGGCAGTGATACGGGCTTCTGCCACCATGGGGTGGGACATCAGGCCCGTGACCACATCGCGTGCGATCTCTTCATTCTTGACGAATGCGGCCACCGCGGCCGACGACCGAACCGTTGCCGCCAGCTGGTCCTGCAGGGTGCGGGCTGCGCTGTACTGACGGTTGAATACAAACCAGGCATTCAGCGCTCCTGCCACCAAGGCAAACAGGAACACGCCCAGCGTCACCCGTATGGCAAGCTTGTGCTTGAGGTGTGCGCGAAATTGGGTTGGTGCCTCAGCCATGCGCCGTGCGTCCTACTCGCGCAACACCAGAACTGTCTTGACCCTGGCGTCGGCAAGGGTAGTCGCGCTGACATAGCCAATGGCGCCCGGGTTGCGGCGCACAAACTCCAGCACGGCACTGTCACCGTCCAGGTTTTGCGGAGGCTGGACCTGGCCGGTAAATTTCAGGCGTGACCAGAAGGCGGTGACCTGCCCAATGGACATGCCGCTGATGTCCTTGAAGAACCGGCTGCGCACCGGGTCATCGATGCCCTGGTCCACCACCTGGGCATACTGGCCGGAGGTGAATGTGCGGCTGCGCCCCAGATACAGTTCGGCCACCTGGCGGGAGGTCAGCTGTTGCACCGGGTTGGCTGCATGCACGATGACCGCAATGTCGGCCTGCGCCGCAGGCGCCAGCCAGAGCAGGGGTAACCCAAGAACAGCTCCCAGGATGTGCGAACTACGCATGCTCAAAACGTCCGGTCATAGGAGATGCGAAGCACGTTGGCGGCACCGGAATAAGGCAACTCCGGCTCCCA
>DAOQRI010000026.1:0-13202 GCA_035355475.1 Rhodoferax sp.
GTAAATGTGAGCGCAAAGCAATTTCACCAGCCCGATTTCGTGGCACAGGTACAGCAGGCGCTGATGGAAGCGGGCGCAAAACCATCGCACTTGAAACTGGAATTGACCGAAAGCGTGGTGCTGGAAAGCGTGCAGGAGGCCATTGCAAAGATGCGCGAACTCAAGTTGCTGGGAATCGGCTTCTCGCTGGACGATTTTGGAACGGGCTACTCGTCATTACAGTACCTCAACCGGCTCCCACTGGACCAAATCAAGATAGACCAGAGTTTTGTGCGCGACATCACTACCGACCCGAACGACGCGGCAATCGTGCAAACCATCATCGCCATGACCGATGCACTGGGTCTGAACGTCATTGCCGAGGGGGTTGAAACCCGGCAACAGATGGAGTTTCTGGAGCGCCGCGGGTGCCACGCTTTCCAGGGCTACTTGTTCGGGAAACCCCTTCCGCTAGATCTGTTCGAGATGGATATCAGCCGCACGCAGGCTGGCTAAACGCCAAGTGCCTGGGTGGAACTACTCGCCGCAGGGCGCAATGCGAATGCAATTGCGGCCATTCGCTTTGGCCAGATACAGTGCCTTGTCCGCACGGTCAAGTAGCGACAACGCGGTCTCGCCTTCGGAATATTGAGCGACTCCGATAGAAACACTGAGCCTGCTACCAGCAAGCTTCTCTATCGTCAACGCCTCGACCTTGGCTCGAGTACGCTCGCACACGCCGCGCCACTCGTCACCCGTTTCCAGATCCAATAGCACGACAAACTCCTCGCCCCCGTAGCGGGCCAGGTAGTCGATGCTGCGAATGGACGATCCTATGCATTGCCCCACCGCAGACAGTACGTCATCGCCAACCGGGTGACCGAACGTATCGTTGATCTTCTTGAAGTGGTCCAAGTCAATCATGCACAAGACCAACCCACGACGTGCACCGCGCCCACAGCGGCTCACTTCATGCTCCAGCGTCTCCATCAGGTGGCGACGATTGAAAACTCCGGTCAGCGCGTCGCGTTGCGCCATTTCCCGAATCGTGACAAGTGAATGTGACAACTCACCCCGAATCTTGCTGATGTAGGCACACATCAGTGAAACGAAGCCCATCACGGCAGCGAGTGCGAGCAAATTGATTACCTCCACACCCGGGTCTACCCGCTCTGGATGCGCTTTGAACAGCAAAACCAACACCAAGGCATAACCCGCGACTCCGACTACGGCTACACGGGCGGTCTGCAACAGGTTCAGCCGAAGCACACCAAACAGCAATGGAACCGGGAACAGCATCAGGAACGCGCCCCTGACTACATTGGTGTGATAGATAAGCACCATCACTGCAACCATGGACACCAATAGCTGGGCCTCCGTCATACTCGGATCGCGCAACCGCAAGTTGCGTCCCGTATAAATCATGAGATAAAAGACCAGGTTCGCGAAGAAAACGCCCGCCGCCCAAACACCTGGCAACCAAATAGGCAAATACCCCAACAGCGCACACACCTGCGCAAACACGCCGCATGCGAAATAGGTGACCACCGACATGTGAAAACGCCGGATGCGCAGGGCCTGCTTGGCCTGTGCGTCAAGGTGGTCATGGGTGCGTGGGAGGTGGGCCAAGTGCGGAATCTGCAATGCGACCTTACCAGTTTACGGCAAGTATCAGCCCCGGGTTACTGCCCCGCCAGGTGTCGCAGCTTGACAAAAGCAAGCGCCGCCATGACGGCATCGTTCAGCGCATCGTGCGCAGGCCACAGGGGCAAGTCCAGATCGCGCATCAAACTATCAAAGCGCAGGTCGATCGCCTGATTTTGCCTTGCATGTGACGGCAACTGACGGTACCTGTGGTCGTAGTAAAGGCCGGACACCTCGATCTTTGGCTGCGGCAGACCCATGCCTAGTATCGGGAAAAGCACGCGGTTGATCATGGCCACGTCAAACTCCAGGTAATAGCCCACCAGAGGACGACTGCCAATAAAGCGCATCAGCTGCATCATGGCGTCGTCAATGTTGACGCCCTGCGCTACGTCCTGCTCGCGCAGTCGGTGCACGCGCACACTTTCTGCCGAAAACTTTTTCTTGTCGGGTCGTACCAGCAGCTCTAGTCGTTCGCTCGTCATCACCCGGTTGCCACGGATGCGCACCGCACCGATAGAGATGATGTCATCCGTCTTGGTATTGAGGCCCGTGGTTTCACAATCCACAGCCACCCATTCATCCTGCGGTGGCTTGTCCCACATGAAGCGGAATCGCGGATCTCCCAGGTGGTAGAGCATCCACTCGCGTTTGAGCGCGGCAATCCAGTTGAGAACCGGAAAATCGGTAGCCATCAGAGCGCTTCCAGATGAAACCGCTGGCTGAGCAGCACCTTGAACTGTTTGACGACTCCCAGCGTGTCTTTCAGCAAATCGCGGTCCAGACTGCTCAGGCGCTCCATCTGGATACCCCCTGATGCCGTTCGGCCACTGTCGAGATGCTGCAAGCCGATCTTGAGCTTGAGGCCCATGAAGAAGTGAAGACTGTCGATCAGATCCGCGCCCAGCTTCACCGGTAGCTTTCCGGCGGCCGTCAACGCCTCAATGCGCCCGGCCGTCGAAACCACAGTCAGTCGGTTCGCCAGAGCGAGGCTGCGGATGCCGTGCACCAAAGGGAAGGTTCCGACCTTCTTCAAGTCGAGCTGTTCACCTTCCTTTTCACCCAGCCCCAGGAGACGATTCCACCAGCCCTGGTTGCTGCCGAAAATGTGGATGGCCGCGGCAAAGCGCGACAGCATGGCATCGTTGCCGGATGTCAGGTCGAACACCGATGCGCGAACCTGCTCAAGCAACTCTGTATCGCCACACACCGCATGTGCATCCAGGAAAATGGCCAACTCCATCAGGCTGTCAGGACTGGCTGTCACCGACCACATCCGTACCATCTGGCTGAATTCCGACACGCTGTGTCGCCAGTGGGGGTTGCTGACCATGATGTTGCCCGGACACACCGGGTAACCAAAATCCTCCAGCGCTGCGGAGAATTTGCGGCACACCTCGGCCAAATCCACTGAACATTCGTAACCGTCACGCAGCACAAGTCCATTGTCCTGGTCCGTCTTGAGAAGTTGTTCGCCTCGTCCCTCGCTGCCCATGACAAACAGGCAGCTGTTGGCCAGCAGATCTGGGGGGGCAATGAAATGCCAGGTGCGCTCGAACAGGCGCAGGTTGAGTTCCTGCACCAGTCGCGCGATCATGTTGACTTTGGTGCCGTTTCGGTGCAGCAACGTGATCAGCCGGGTGATCTGACCTGCGGCGGCCTTGAGGGCTTCAATATCCTGCGCGCCAATGATCTGCTCATTGATCTGGTAGGACTGGTTGGACAGGAAAGCAAACAGATCCATGGCTCCCAGAACCCCGCTGATCTGCTCGCCCTCGGCTACCAGCACACGGCGCACCTTGTGCTTGATCATCGTGGCCAACGCATCCCCAACAAGATCAGCGGGACGCACACTGATGATGGAAAAATTGGCGAGCTCACCGACCGGCAACCGATCCAAAGGCGTTCCATGCAGGATGGCTTTTTGCAAGCCGGTTCCCGTGAAGATGCCCAACTTTGGAGGGACGGCACTGGGGTCACGCACCAGCACCGAGTCGATTCGCAGGGACTGAAAAAACTTGACCACCTCCAGCACACTGGTGCTAGCGTCGACAAAGTGCGGGGGATGGATGAATGCGGCGTCCACCCTGGCCATGGCCAGTGACTGCAGCTCATGCCGGTTGTCCCGCTCAGACAGTGCACTGAGCTTGTTGGACAGGTCCGAAAAGAGCAAAGCACCAAAGGTCGCATTGGAAGCGATCAGGTCGCTGACTGCCTGCTTGGTCAACTGGTAAGCCACCACCTCTTCGGCCGCCACGAACCGGCTGCTGACCCTGCCCGCGATGAGACCGCGGCCATCAAAACAGTCGTCTGGACCAAATGTGGTCAAGGCCTCGTTTCCATCAAACTGTTGCACAAACCCCTTGATGATGACAAACAGGTGTGTAGGTTGCGCCCCCAGGGCCAGAATGGTGTCGCCGCTGGGAAAGTAGGCCACATCCACACTGTCCCGGACCAGCCGCTGCTCCTCCAGCGTCAAGCAGTCAAAAGGAGAGGCGGAAAAATTGAACGCGCTGGGCATACAGGTCTCAATCGGTTTAATGCAGAGTTCACCGATTTTTCCACGCCAACCCCCGGGATTTACTTACGAGTCGCCCCTCGCGGCAGCGCCTGGGCATCGGTCCACCGGGGTCCTTCAAACCAGGCATCCCCCTCCAGATAGGCGCGCAGCATGGGCAAGCCGTCCAGCCCCCAAAATACCTTGCCGTCCACTTCGAAAGCGGGCACGCCAAACACTCCGGCTGCAATGGCCTCTTCGGCGTGCGCGCGCAATTGAACCTTGACTCCCTCGTCAAGAGGATCCCGAGCGGGTGCCAATTGCTGCGTAACCGCGGCAAGCCGCTCGGGGTCCGCCGCATCGGCACCGCCCACCCAGACATGCTTGAACAAGGTCTCGCACACATAGCGGTTGGGCTGGCCTTTCGCGTCAGTGGCCAGCGCCAGGCGCAACAGGCCCAGCGGGTTGAACGGGTGTGCGGCGGGCAGGTCCAGCGAAAGTCCTTTGCTGTGCGCTAACCACAGCACCTGTCGGTAGGTCCAGTCGCGCTTGGCAGGAATTTCGGCCGGACCCAACTGGCCGTGGTGTTTGAGCAGCGCAGCAAACAGCAACGGCTTGTAAGTGACCGAGTAGCTGAGACCCATCAGCGCCTGCGGTAGCTCATCAAACGCCAGCCAGGCATAGGGCGAGATGAAATCCAGGTAGAAAGTGATTTTTTTCATGCTGAGGAACTCACGTCAGGGACGGTTTCAGGGAAATTGCACGGTGATGCGCTGGGCAATCAGCGCCCAGACAGCCCTCTTCTGCACGTCGCTGGCGGTGCTCCACATTCGGATCTCATCGATCGTGCGCAGACAGCCTTCACAGACCCCTGCCTTTGCATCCATGCTGCACACCGAGCGGCACGGTGATGGCACATTTTGGCCTGTAGCCCTCGCCAATACAGCATGACCTGCTAGTGTTGTCATAGCATTTTGGTGCGCCGTCATGACTGCACTGCCTGCGTTACATCTGCAGTGGGTGCGTTTGCCAACGCAGCCAGATCGTGCGGACGCAGCTTGAAAACGCCATGGGGATGCCCCGCCGCAGCCCATATCTCCTCAAAGCGAAAGAGTTCCTGATCCACCAGCGTCACTGGCGGCGTTGTATGGCCCAGCGGCGACACGCCACCGATACTGAAGCCGGTCTTGGTCTTGACGAAATCGGCATCGGCGCGGCCCAGCTTTCCCACCAACGCCTCCACCTTTTTCTCATCCACTCGTCGGTCACCCGAGGTGATCACCAGCACCGCCACGTCATCCGCCTTGCGGCGAAAGATGATGCTCTTGGCGATCTGACCCACAGCTATCCCCAGCGCATCGGCTGCCTGCTGCGCGGTTCGCGCTGCATCGTCAAGCATGACTGGTGCATGAAGGTGATTCTTTGCCCTTAGAGCAGCCGCCACGCGCTGCACGCCCTCGGGCAGATTCCCCAAATCCTGGTTGTCCATCGCTGCGTCTCAAGCCTGTCGCTTGTTGAGCAGTGCGGTCGCGGCCCGCGAGTTGGGCTTGCGCTGCAGAAAGTCGCTGATGAATTGGCCGGCATCGACCAGCTTGTGCAGATCAATGCCGGTCTCAATGCCCATGCCATGCAGCAGGTAGACCACGTCTTCGGAGGCCACGTTGCCGGTCGCGCCCTTGGCATAGGGACAGCCGCCCAGCCCGGCCACCGAGGTGTCGAACTGCCACACGCCCATTTGCAGGCTGGCCAGGGTGTTGGCTAGCGCCATGCCGTAGGTATCGTGGAAATGGCCGGAAATCTGGTCAATGGTGTAGACCGTCAACGCAGCCTCCAGCGCCCGCTGCACTTTCAACGGTGTGCCCACGCCAATGGTGTCGGCCACACCCACATGCTGCACGCCGATCTCGTGCATCAGCTGCGCCACCAGCGCCACGCGCTCGGGCGCGATCTCGCCCTCGTAGGGGCAACCGACCGCGCAGGAGATGGCGCCCCGCACCGCAACGCCCTGCGCCAGCGCCGCCTGCACCACCGGGCGAAAGCGCTCGATGCTCTCGGCAATCGAGCAGTTGATATTCTTCTGACTGAAGGCCTCGCTGGCCGCACCAAACACCACGATTTCATCGGGCTGCGTTTTCACCGCCGCCTCATAGCCCTGCAGGTTGGGTGTCAGCACGGAATAGCGCACGCCGGGCTGGCGCTGGATGCCGGCCATGACCTCGGCGTTGTCCGCCATCTGCGGGACCCATTTGGGCGACACAAAGCTGGTGACTTCGATCTCGGTCAGACCGGCGGCTTGCAGGCGGTGCACGAGTTCGATTTTGATGGCGGCGGGCACCGGCTGCTTTTCATTTTGCAAGCCATCGCGCGGGCCGACATCAATGAGTTTGACGCGGGAAGGGTAATTCATGCTGGGAGTTTCGCTGGAGTTCAGGAATGAAGTTTTGCGCGGGATATTCTGCCCCTGTATTGTCCATGGAAGTTGCCTAGGGGGGGCCTAGCGCCGATGTACGCCTCTGCGCACGGTAAAGCGCGGCAACACCCAGGCAGGCCGTGACCAGCAGCACCCACAGGCCATTGCGATAGCCGCCTTCCTGCGACCACATTGATCCCAGCACCAGGGGTGCTGCCGCCCTTGCAAAAGCCAGCGGCAAGCCCAGAGCGCCGTTGAGGCTGGCCATGTGATCGCGACTGACGTACTGGGCCATCGCCGTCCCTTTGACAATGGTCAACATCCCATTTCCCATGCCAAACAACACCACGAATGCGACCACGACAACGGTTTGCCCGGCACCCAACCAAGGTGCGACCAGTAGCGCGACCAGTCCTAAGGGAATCAGCCCGGGAATCACACGATTGGCCAAGTGCAGATCAAAACGGCTTTCAAAGAAAAACAGCAGCAGGCGACCCAACACCTGAAACGCACCAATGCTGGCCGGAATGGCAATGACCCAGGACTCGTGCATGCCAGCTTCCCGCAGCAAGCTGACCATATGCGCCGGCAGCGCTGACGACACGGCCGTCATCATCAGGAGGAATGCCGATACCAGCAGAAATGGCGCAGATCCAACAAACTGCCACCAAGCCTTGGCGACCGGCACCGCCCCCTTTGCCCGGGTGGAGGTTGTCGTGGCTCCACGCAGCACAAGCGCATGCAAGGGCGCGCAAACGAATACATGGAGCAATGCAAGACTTTGAATGGCCAGTCGCCATCCCAGCACCGAAATCAGCCAAGCTGTTAACGGAATAAACACAGTGCTGGCCAGCCCTCCCAGAAATGTCATGGTGATGATTGCACGCCGGAAGTCTGCGGGGAATCGGCGTGTGACCACCGCAAACACCGGGGAATACAGCACGGCGGACATCGCCGCCCCCATTGCGGCCCAGGCACCATAGAAGCCCCATCGACTATGCGCGTCACCCACGGCGACAAGACAAGTCGCTGCCACCAGGGAACCTACTGTCATCACACGCCGCTCATGTCCCCGCTCAATCCAGCGGCCGACAGGGTAGGCCATCAAGCCCTCCGCCAGCAGTGCAATGCTGAAGGCAAGCGAGGTTTCAATCCGACTCAACCCCAGGTCGCGCTCCACCGGCTCCATGATGAGGGCAAAGGTGTAAAACATGCTTCCCCAACTGATGAGTTGGGCCAGAGAAAGCCAGCCAACCAGGCGACGGCTGTAAGTGTTTTCTTGGGTCACAGGCCATACTTTAACGACCCATCAGACCGTCCAACAGCCTCGTCAATAACCCCGCAAGTGATCTACCACGCCAGCAACTGCCTCTCCACGCAGCAGGCATGCCATCTTGCCGGCGATCTGCGCAATGCTCTCGCTGCGCAAGGTGCGGGCCGACGTATGCGGGGTGACCGTGATCTTCGGGTGCGTCCAGAACGGGTGGCCCGCCGGCAGAGGCTCCGTGCGAAACACATCGAGCGTGGCGCCGGCCAGATGGCCACTGTCCAGCAGGGCAAGCAAGTCGTCTTCCACCAGATGGGCCCCGCGCGCCACATTGATGACGTAGCCGCCGGACTGCAGGCGTGACAGACTGGCCAGATTCATGATGTCGCGTGTGTCGGGTGTCAGCGGCAGCAGACAGACCAGCACACGGCTGGCAGTCAGAAAGTCGTTGAAACCATCCGCACCCGAAAAACACCGCACGCCGTCAACCGCCTTGGGCGATTGGCTCCAGCCGTTGACAGGAAATTCAAACTGCGCCAGTGACCGCGCCACGCGTGCACCCAACACACCCAGCCCCATGATGCCGACGGGAAAATCGGCGCGCGTACGCGGCTTGCGGAACGACCATTTGCCCTGGCGCGTATCGACCTCATAGGCATCGAACTCGCGGAAGTGACGGATGACCGCATGGCACACATACTCGGCCATCTGCACCGACATGCCGGCATCATCCAGACGCACGATCTTGGCCTGGGGCGACAGGCGCAGCTTCAGCAGCGCGTCGACGCCGGCGCCGATGTTGAACACGGCCTTCAGTTGTGCCTGCTCGTCAAAGAATTGCTGGGGCGGCGCCCACACCACGGCGTATTCGGCCTGCGGCGCGCCGGGTTCCCACAAGGAAACATCGGCATCGGGAAACGCCGCACGAAGCCCCTGCAGCCAAGGCTCGGACGCAGTATCCGTGCAACAGAAAGAAATCCGCATGTCAGACAGTGACTTCCAGCTTTAGCAGTTCGGCGCCCTCAGTAACCTGGTCACCAGGTGCAAACAACAGCTCAGCCACCGTGCCATCGGCCGGGGCGGCAATGGTGTGCTCCATCTTCATGGCTTCCATCACGGCCAGGGCCTGGCCTCGTCGGACCGCATCACCGGCCTTGACGGCAAACGACACAACCTTTCCGGGCATGGGCGCGGTCAGGCGGCCGACTTCGGCGTGCACCTCGCCAGCATGGGCCAGCGCGTCTATCGCTACGATTTGTGTAGCACCTTGCGCACTGAATACGTGGGCTACCTCGCCTTTTTTATACAAGTGCACGGTGGAACGCAGGTCGCCGTAGCGCACATCCAGCGCGCCGCCGGCCACCGGCGCGTAACGCAGAGGCGCGGTGTTTCCGTCAATGGTCAGTTGCAGGCCGCCATCGTGCAAGCGGGTGAACAGTGCTGTGTGCGGTTCGCCATGAAACTCCAGCTTGAATTCGCGGTTCGATGCGCCGTGCGAGCGCCAACCGTCGCGCTGCGCCCAGGGGTCGATCCAGCCATGGACATTGGCTTGCTGGGCCAGTGCCCGTTCGGCGACCAGCATGTCGGCCACCATGGCGGCGGTTGCCATCTGCAGGCCGACCTTTTCCTGTTTGAACAGCACGGTGGACTCGCGCGGAATCAGCGCCGTGTCGAGCTGTGCCTTCGCAAACGAGGTGCTGGTCGTCACATGGCGCAGAAACTGCACATTGGTCGCCAGCCCAACGATGTGGGTTTGAGACAAGGCGGTGTCCAGGCGGGCCAGCGCTTGCTCGCGGTTGGCGCCGTGCACAATGAGCTTGGCCACCATGGAGTCGTAGAACGGGCTGATGGTGTCGCCTTCGCGCACGCCAGAATCCACCCGCACGGCGTTGTCAGCGCGCTCAAACGTGGTGCAGGCCGGCAGGCCATAGACATGCAGCGTACCAGTGGCGGGCAGGAAGTTGTTGTCGGGGTTTTCGGCACAGATACGCGCTTCGATGGCGTGACCCTGGATACGCAGTTCGTCCTGTTGCAGTGGCAAGGGCTCCCCGGATGCCACGCGCAACTGCCACTCCACCAGGTCCTGACCGGTGATGGCCTCGGTGACCGGGTGCTCCACTTGCAAGCGGGTGTTCATCTCCATGAAGAAGAAGTTCATCGAACCGTCATTGCGCTGCTCGACGATGAACTCCACCGTGCCGGCACCCACGTAGTTCACCGCGCGGGCGGCGGCGACGGCTGCCAGGCCCATCTGCGCGCGCATCTCGGCCGTCATGCCGGGCGCGGGTGCCTCTTCCAGCACCTTCTGGTGGCGGCGCTGCACCGAGCAGTCGCGCTCGAACAGGTAGACATAGTTGCCCTGGGTGTCGCCAAACACCTGGATCTCGATGTGGCGGGGGCGCTGCACGTATTTTTCGATCAGCACCGCATCGTCACCAAAGCTGTTGATGGCCTCGCGCTTGCAACTGGCCAATGCGGCAGCAAAGTCCGCGGACCTGTCCACGGCACGCATGCCCTTGCCGCCGCCACCGGCGCTGGCCTTGATCAGCACGGGGTAGCCGATGCGGTCGGCCTCGGCCTGCAGCAGCGCAGGGTCCTGGTTGGAACCGTGGTAGCCGGGCACCAGCGGCACACCGGCCTTTTCCATTAACTGTTTGGACTCGGCCTTCAGGCCCATGTCCTTGATCGCAGAGGGTGGCGGGCCAATGAAGACCAGACCGGCATCGGCACACGCCTGGGCGAACTCTTCGTTTTCACTCAGGAAACCGTAGCCGGGGTGGATGGCTTGGGCGCCGGTGGCCTTGGCCGCGGCAATGATTTTTTCCCAGCGCAGGTAGCTGTCCTTGGGCGCGCTGCCACCGATGTGGATGGCCTCGTCGCAGGCGGTGACGTGTTTGGCACCGGCGTCGGCATCCGAGTAGACGGCGACGGTCTTTACGGCCAAGCGGCGCGCGGTAGCGGCGACGCGACAGGCGATTTCGCCGCGATTGGCAATCAGAATTTTTGTAAACATGGTGGGTATCCTCTCTTACATCCGGAACACGCCGAACTTCACATCCGGAATCGGCGCATTCAGCGTGGCCGACAGGCCCAGCGCCAGCACGCGGCGCGTGTCGGCGGGGTCAATAATGCCGTCGTCCCACAGGCGAGCCGTGGCGTAGTACGGGTGGCCCTGCACTTCGTACTGCTGGCGGATCGGTGCCTTGAAAGCGTCTTCCTCGTCCTTGCTCCACGCGCCGCCTTTGGCCTCAATGCCGTCGCGGCGCACCGTGGCCAGCACACTGGCCGCCTGCTCTCCGCCCATGACGCTGATGCGCGCGTTCGGCCACATCCACAAGAAACGGGGTGAGTAGGCACGGCCGCACATGCCGTAGTTGCCAGCGCCAAAGCTGCCGCCGATGATGATGGTGAACTTGGGAACATTGGCCGTAGCAACGGCGGTGACCATCTTGGCGCCGTTGCGGGCAATGCCCTCGTTCTCGTATTTGCGCCCGACCATGAAGCCGGTAATGTTCTGCAAAAAGATCAGGGGGATCTTGCGCTGGCAACACAGCTCGATGAAGTGCGCGCCCTTGAGCGCCGATTCGCTGAACAGAATGCCGTTGTTGGCGATGATGCCCACCGGCATGCCTTCGATGTGGGCAAAGCCGGTAACCAGCGTGGTGCCAAAGCGCGGCTTGAATTCGTGGAACTCGGAGCCGTCGACGATGCGAGCGATGATCTCGCGCACATCAAAGGGCTTGCGGGTGTCGGTGGGGATCACGCCATACAGCTCTTCCGCTGCAAATTTAGGAGCAACTGGTGCTTTAAGTGCGGGGGCTAGAGGCTTTTTTTGGTTCAAATTAGCAACTGCGGTGCGTGCAATGGACAACGCGTGCAGGTCGTTTTGCGCCAGGTGGTCGGCCACTCCCGAGAGGCGCGTATGCACATCACCACCGCCCAGATCTTCAGCTGTAACCACCTCACCGGTAGCTGCCTTCACCAAGGGAGGGCCACCCAAAAAGATGGTGCCCTGGTTCTTGACGATGATGGTCTCGTCGCTCATGGCCGGCACGTAGGCACCACCGGCCGTGCAGGACCCCATGACCACAGCGATCTGGGCGATGCCCTCGGCACTCATATTGGCCTGGTTGAAGAATATGCGGCCAAAATGCTCGCGGTCGGGGAAAACCTCGTCCTGATTGGGCAGATTGGCGCCCCCCGAGTCCACCAGATAGATGCAGGGCAGGCGGTTCTGCTGCGCAATCTCCTGCGCGCGCAAATGCTTCTTGACGGTGACAGGGTAGTAGGTTCCTCCCTTCACCGTGGCATCGTTGCACACGATCATGCAGTCCACGCCCGACACACGGCCAATGCCAGCGATCACACCAGCACAGGGCGCGCTGTCGGTGCCGTCGCGGTCGGGGTACATACCCATGGCGGCCAACGGTGAGAGTTCGAGAAAGGGCGTTCCGGCATCCAGCAGGTTATGCACGCGGTCGCGTGGCAGCAACTTGCCGCGTGCCGTGTGCTTGGCGCGCGCGGCGTCACCGCCACCCATGGCGGCCTTGTCGGTCTGGGCGTTCAGGTCGGCAACCAGGGCGCGCATGGCGGCGGCGTTGGCCTGGAAGTCCGCCGAGCGGGCGTTGAGTTGGGTTTCGAGAATGGGCATGACGGTTTTCCGCAAAAGGGAGATGGGTTCAGTGCAACGCGTATTTTCAGCGGTATCGGCCCGCACCGGCGTGTCATAGAGGTTGCAAATTGCGCCAGCCCCCGAAAACTTTGGCACACTCACGTCATGGCCACAAATTCCCCGATTGCCGCGACCCCCATGGCGTTTGTGCGCGCCATTGTCGGCGCCTACCAGCGCTATGGCAAGGACCCGGCCCAAGCCCTACGCAAGGCACAGATTGCGCCAGATCAAGTCCAAACGCCCGACGCCCGTATCACCGCTTGGCAAATGGAGACGCTGTCCGGCGCAGCCATGCGGGAACTAGACGACGAAGCCCTGGGCTGGTTCAGCCGCCGCCTGCCCTGGGGCAGCTACGGCATGCTGGCGCGTGCCTCCATCAGCGCACCAACCTTGGGTGTGGCAATTTCTCGCTGGTGCCGCCACCACGGTCTGATTGCGCCGGACATTGCAATGTCGCTTGAAGTCACGGGTTCTGTGGCAACCATTCGCGTTACGGAGCATTCCGAGCAAACACCCATGCGCGAGTTCTGTTTGGTGTCCGTGCTGCGCAATATCCACGGCCTCGCCTGCTGGCTGGTCGATTCGCGCATTGCGCTTACCGGCGCACAGTTTCCCTTTCCGCCGCCGCCCCACCAAAGTGCCTATGCAGTGCTCTTTTCCGGCCCCACTTGCTTTGGCGAAGGTCCGGCCAGCATCCAGTTCGATGCACAGTATTTGAACTTGCCACTGCGCC
>DAOQRI010000027.1:0-13106 GCA_035355475.1 Rhodoferax sp.
ACCCAGAAGATTGCAATAGGGCCTAACTACCAGGTGCCATTGGCCCGCGCCGTGCGCCAGGCCAGCGGCATGGCCACTACCGCTGTGGGCCTGATCACCGAAGCCACCCAAGCCGAAGCCATTTTGCAGGCCGGTGATGCCGACCTGATCGCACTGGCCCGCGCGTTCCTGTACGAACCGCGCTGGGGTTGGCACGCAGCGGCGGCCCTGGGTGGCACTGTCGCCGCCCGGGAAAACTATTGGCGCTGCCTGCCGCGTGAAGCGCAAGCGGTGTTTGGCAAGGTATCCGTCGGCATGCGTTGATGGCGGCGCCATCCATCCCCGCCATGATCCTGGCCGCCGGTCGTGGCGAGCGCATGCGCCCGTTGACCGACCACACGCCCAAACCCTTGCTGGTGGTGCAGGGCAGGCCGCTCATTCAGTGGTGCATGGAGGCGCTGGCAGCGGGGGGATGCACCCGCATCACCATCAACACCGCGTGGCTGGGCGAACAGATAGTGGTCAAATTTGATAGTGTTTTAGCCTTCCAGCCCTCGCCGATGTTACATGATGCGCTATCAAAGAAGGAGCAGCCAGATATTCAGATCGAATACTCCCACGAGGGGCGCGACTTTGGCTATGCACTGGAAACAGCCGGTGGCATTGCGCGTGCCCTGCCAAGCCTGTGCCCACCCGGGGATCCGTCGGTCGATTCCACGGACGGTGTGTTCTGGGTGGCAGCGGCAGACGTTTTTGCGCCGGACTTTGCATTCAGCCCGGCCGCGGTGGAGCGATTTGCCGCCAGCGACAAACTCGCCCACATCTGGCTGATTCCCAATCCACCGAGCAAACCGGAAGGCGACTTTGGCATGGCACCCGACACTGCCTGTGCACACGCATGCCAACTGGCACTGAACCTGCCAGACGACGACCCGCGTCCACGCTTTACCTACAGCACGGTAGGCCTGTACCGGCGCGCCCTGTTTGAGCCGCCGTGGTGCGATATTCCAGCAGGGAATCCTACGGGTATCAAAGCGGCCCTGGGACCCTTATTGCGCAGCGCAATGGACCAGCACCGCATCAGTGCCGAGTTGTACACTGGCCGCTGGACCGATGTGGGTACGCCACAGCGGCTGCAGGACCTCAACGCCAGCCCGGGCGACGCCGCGTGAACCCTCAAGAAACTACTCAAAATTCAGCGCCAGGCCAGCGATTGGCACGCACCATTGGCAAATTTGCACTCGCAGTGCTCGGTGCTGTCGCGCTACAGGCCCACGGCGCCTCTGCGCCGGTTCAGCCCCAGCGCCAGGTGCCCGACACCATGGCCCAACGCACCCAGGCCTGCACCGTGTGCCACGGCAAGGAGGGTCGGGCCACCAATGCGGGCTACTTCCCGCGCATTGCCGGAAAACCGGCAACCTACCTGTACAACCAGCTCGTCAATTTCCGCGATGGACGGCGCAGCTATGCCGCCATGACCCATTTGCTGGACTACCTCTCCGATGCCTACCTGCGGGAAATTGCCGACTACTTTGCCGGTCTCGACCTGCCGTACCCGCCGCCGCAGACCGTGGACGCGCCGGCGCAACTTCTGGAGCGCGGTCGAATCCTGGTGCAGCAGGGTGACGCCAAGCGTGAACTGCCGGCCTGCGTGCGCTGCCACGGCACCGCCATGACCGGCGTGGAACCGGCCACACCCGGCCTGCTGGGTTTACCGCGTGACTACCTGGTGGGGCAACTGGGTGCCTGGCAAAACGGCAGGCGGCATACGCCCACACCAGACTGCATGGCGCGGGTGGCACAGAAACTCTCGGCCGAAGATGTGGGTGCAATAGCGTCCTGGCTGTCGGCGCAGCCCCTGCCGGCCAATTCCCATGCCGCGCTGTCGTCACCCGACAAGCGGCCGCTGGATTGCGGCAGCGTGGTGCAATAGGGCGTACATCCATGATCACTCGCACCTTGCGCCAGTTTCTCGTTCTGCTCCTGCTCGGCGTAGTGGCCGCTGCTGTGGCGCTATGGTGGAATGAGCGAGACGAATCGTCCACCACATCGGCGCCCGAAGCATTGGCCCCAACGCCGCAGCAAATTGAACGTGGAGCCTACCTGGCGCGTGCCGGCAACTGCGCCGGTTGCCACACCGCGCGCGGCGCAAAGCCCTACGCGGGTGGGGTGGGCATTGCCACACCCTTTGGCACCGTATTCAGCAGCAACCTGACCCCGGACAACGCCAACGGCCTGGGGCAGTGGTCCAGCGGCGACTTCTGGCGGGCCTTGCACCACGGTCGCTCGCGCGATGGTCGCCTGCTGTACCCGGCCTTTCCGTACACCAGCTATACGTTGGTCAGCCGTGAGGACAGCGACGCCTTGTTCGCCTATTTCAAGAGCCTCCCCGGTGTGTCCAGGCCCAACCAGGCGCATGCGCTGGACTTCCCGTATAACAGCCAGGCCGCCCTGGCGGTGTGGCGGGCCCTGTTCTTCACGCCAGGACCCTATGTGGCCGAGTCAGACCAGTCAGCACAGTGGAACCGCGGCGCCTACCTGGTGCGCGGACTCGGGCACTGCGCGGAATGCCACGCCGAGCGCAATGCGATGGGCGCGCGCAAAGATCCGTTGCTGCTGCAAGGTGGCATGGTGCCGCTGCAGCGCTGGTACGCGCCGTCCCTGGCGGCCGTCCATGAGGCAGGCGTGAACCAGGCTGATACCGAACCAACCCTTGCGCTGCTCAAAACTGGCGTGGCGCAGGACCGCAGCGCCATGGGACCCATGGCCGAAGTGGTCTACCGCAGCACGCAATACCTGAGCGACGCCGACCTGCTGGCCATGGTCGCATACCTCAAGGACCGTCCAGGCCCCAGCATCCCACGACCCACACCGGTTGCTACTGAAAAGTCCGCGCAGTACTCAGGCGGTGAACAGATTTATGCCCGCCACTGTGCACAGTGCCATGGAGAGCGGGGCGAAGGGGCGCCGGGTGCCTATGCGCCCCTGGCGGGAAACCGCGCGGTAACTTTGGCGTCGACGGCCAACCTGGTACAGGCCGTGCTCAATGGAGGCTACCCGCCATCCACCACAGGCAATCCGCGACCTTACGGCATGCCACCGTTTCGCCAGTCACTGGACGACGTACAGGTCGCGGCGGTCTTAACCTACATCCGCCAAGCATGGGGCAATACCGGCGGGGCGGTGCCGGTACGCGACGTCGTGCAGCCGCAATAGCAGAGTCCCGAAAAAACCGCATTGACGCAGCGCCACAGGGTATGCACGGGCTTTTGCCTATGCGACCCACGCTCTAGACTACCGGCATGATCGAGCCATCCGTACTTCCGCGCAATGCCACACCGCTGGTTGGCTGGATGGCAGCCTGGTCGCGGTATCTATGGGCCATGCCACTGCTCCTTTCGGTCGCGTTTACCGCCATGGTTGTGGCCTGGGCACAGGACAACGACCGACTCGAGCGAGAAACGCTCAAGCGCTCTGTGATGGCCGATACCCTGAGCCTGGAGGCGCAGCTGGCAAGCCGCCTGGAAACGGAGACCACCCGCCTGCGCTCTGCAGCGGCGCAGCTGCCTGCGCCAGGACTTGACGGCAACCGGCAGCTTGCCGCGCTTCCGGAAATTGCCGCCGGACTGGACCGGCGCTGGCTCAGCGTCATCTGGCTCAACGCGCTGGGTCAAATTGTTGGCGAGGCGCGGCGCGACCAGCGTCCGGGCACACAACGGCAGGCCCAGGCAGAAGGCATTACGCTGCACCTGATAGCACCCACCAGTGATCCCCGGCGGCCGCAAACCGGCCAACTGATCGCACGCTACGATCCGGGCGACCTCATCAAGAGCAGGGATTTCTGGTGGCTGGCGGCGCAATACCAGGTGCAGTTGCTCAGCGGGCTTGACGAGGTGATCGTGTCGACCGAAAACCCGGGCCATGTCGCCGCCGGAGAGAGCTATGAGATGCCCTTTCAGGCCATCGCCGATACCAAGCTGCGCTTGACGCAGCGTGTGCGCCAGCCCCACTGGTTCAGCACTCTGCCAGTCATCTTGATGGCAGGTTTCCTGGCCTTGATTTCAGCAGCCACTGTTTTGCTGCGGCGTCAGATGAACCGGGTGGCGCAAGCGGAAAGTGCCTGGCGCACCGAGGCTGCCTGGCGCCAGTCGCTGGAGGAATCTGCCTTGGTCGGGTTGCGTGCCCGCGACATGGAAGGCAACCTGCTCTTTGCCAACCGCACATTCTGCGACATGGTGGGCTACACCTTGATCGAACTGATGGAGCAACCCCCCAGCCTGGATGGACGAACACCCGGGAAAGGCCATGAAGCGCGTTGGCGCCACCGCGATGGACGCCTGCTCGACGTCATGGTGTTCGAGTCGCCGCTGGTCGATGGCCAGGGCCAGCAGGTAGGCTGGATGGGCTCCTTCGTGGATGTGACCGAGCGCAAGCGCCTCGAAGAACTGGAGCGGCGCCAGCGTGAAGTGCTGGCCAACCATGCACGGCTCTCCACCTTGGGAGAAGTTGCGTCCACCCTGGCCCATGAATTGAACCAGCCATTGACCAGCATCGTGAGCTACAGCGCGGGTATTGCCAAGGCGCTGGAGCGACAAACCCACCTGGACCCGGATCTGGTGGCGGCCGCGCAGGCACTGTCAGGCCATGCTTCTCAGGCGGGTGACATCGTGCACCGCATTCGCGCCAGACTGACACGCCGTGACCCGGTCATGGAGTCTGCCGCCATCAACCCCCTGGTGGCCCATGCAGTTGCCCTGTTGCAGCGCGATCTCAAGCGCGCTGGAGTCGACGTATCCATGGAGCTTGACACCGACTTGCCGCCCGTGTTCATGGACCGCATTGGCATTGAACAAGTCATATCGAACCTACTGCGCAATGCGGGTGATGCGATGTCGGGGAACACGGGCAAAAAGCAGATTCACGTGCGCACCGCGCTCAGTCCTGCCCCCCCTTTGGGCCAGCCATCGGGTTGGGTCACGGTCGAGGTAACCGACATGGGTACCGGTTTGGATGGGCGAAACATTGAAACATTGACCGAGGCTTTTTTTTCCACCAAGCGGGAGGGAACGGGCCTGGGGCTTGCCATTTGCCGTTCCATACTCGAATCCCATGGCGGCATCCTGCACGCACAGGATGTGCCGGGTAGCGGCGCGCAATTCAGTTTTTCGCTCCCCCCTGACACCCTCACCGCACAGGAGCCTCACGCATGACCGACCAAACCATTTTTCTGTGTGACGACGATGAGGGCGTGCGCTCGTCGATGTCCTTTCTGTTGCGCCAGCACGGCTTCAGGGTGGTGGCCTATGCCAACGGTCCTGATTTGCTCGCCGCATTGGCGGCAGCCGCCACGGCACCGCGCGGTATTTGCATTCTGGACGTTCGCATGGAACCCCTGTCGGGCCTGCAGGTTCATGAGGCGCTAATTGCCAACGGACTGGCTGCACGTCTGCCAGTTCTGTTCCTGAGCGGACATGGTGACATTCCCATGGCGGTGGGTGCCATGGCGCGGGGCGCATTCAATTTTGTCGAAAAACCCTATGCCAATGATGCACTGGTGCAGCTGATTCAGCGCGCGCTGGACCTCGAAGTAGTCTGGCATGACCGCATGGCCCGCTGCGACAGTTTGCGCCAGTTGCTGGGTGGCCTGTCGCGCCAGCAGGTTCGCCTGATGCCCATGGTTGCCGCCGGCGAGTTGAACAAGACCATTGCCTGGAAGATGGAACTGAGTGTGCGCACGGTGGAAGAACACCGACGCAAGATATTTGACCGGCTCAATCTGCACTCGGCCGCAGAGCTAGCCACATTACTCGCCGAAGCCCGGGCCGCCGGAATCGACATGCCTGTGGACGCCGAGCCGACTGCATAGAATCGGTACCGTCATGCAGCCGTCTGCCGCGCCCGCCCCCAAGAAAACGCTGAGCGAATTGCACCGGCGCAGGGTGCGTGTCACCCTGTGGATTGGCTCTGCGCTGCTCATCGTGATGGGGTTAGGGTGGGGCCTGTTCTTCTTTACCAAGCAGGCATGGGCGATTGTGGCGGCCGACGTTGCCATGCTGGTGCTGGGCATCACCATTGCCATACTGACGCACCGCAGGCGTACGCGGATCGCCTTCTTTCTGCTGGCCGGCTGCATGCTGGTCATCATTTGTGGCATCTCGCTGATGCTGGACATTCCGGACGCACAGGCACCCCGCTCAACCCACCATTTTTTGCTTGTGCTGGCGCTGTCCGCGCTGCTGTTCCTGCGCGATGACCGAGCCGTTCTACGATGGGGCGTCACAGGCGCCTGTCTGCTGGCCTTCGTGGTCCTGGCAAGCTCCAATTTCGGCTTCCCTCATAACTATGTACTGCCCGACGGCATGCGCATTTGGGGCACTTGGGTCAACAACTCGTTTTCCGCCATCGGTATCTATTTGCTCATCCACGTCATGGTGTCCGACTTTGCCGAGCATTCGGCAATGGAAGTTGACATGCGCCGGGGCTTGCTACGTGGCGAGTTTTTTCTGGTGTACCAGCCGCAAGTGACTTCGCACGGCACCGTGACCGGCGCTGAGGCCCTGCTGCGCTGGCGCCACCCGGCGTTGGGCCTGATCCCGCCAGATGACTTCATTCCCCTGGCTGAACAGAGTGGGCTGATTCTGCCTTTGGGTGCCTGGGTTTTGGGCTCCGCATGCACACAGTTGGTGGCGTGGTCGGTGCACCCTGACTTGAGCCACTTGACACTGTCGGTCAATGTCAGCGTGCACCAGTTCCGTCAGGAAGATTTTGTGCAGCAAGTGAAATCGGCCATGGAGCGCACCGGGGCGCAAGCGCATCAACTCAAGCTCGAACTCACCGAGAGCGCTCTGGTGCACGATGTTGCTGACATCATCCTCAAAATGGAGCAACTCAAAAAATTGGGTGTGCAGCTTTCGCTCGATGACTTTGGCACCGGCTACTCCTCGCTCACGTATCTCAAGCGCCTGCCGCTGGACCAGCTCAAGATTGACCAGTCATTTGTCCGTGATGTGCTGACAGACCCCAATGACGCGGCGATCGCTCGCATGGTGATTGGCCTGGGTGACAGCCTGGGATTTGCGGTGATTGCGGAAGGCGTCGAAACCGCTGGGCAACGCGAGTTTCTGATGCAAAACGGCTGCTACTTGTTTCAAGGCGATTTGTTCAGCAAACCGGTTCTTGCAGACGCCTTGGCACAGTTGGTGCGGGCATCGGTGCCGCCTCCAGCTTGACCGAGCCGACGTAAAAGTCAGTGCTGGGCGAGACCAGGGCTCGCACTGCGGGTCGAGCCACCTGCGGTGTCGTCACGACGGGGCGTGCAGGTATCTCGGCGATACCGATATCGATGGTACTCATGTGGGGTTTACTCCGGGATGCAAAGTTCGGCCACTGTTGACTCGCGGCCTGTCATACGCACTATTGGACCCTATTTCCGGTCCAAATGCATGCCCGGCTGTCCCTCCGAAGCGGCAAATACCGCCGCTTCGTGAAGTAGTACCGCCCTCAGACCCGACTTTGGCTGCTGGACAGGGTTCTGGCATCGTCCGCTGACTCCAGTGGAACCAGAATCCACATCAGCACATACACCAGGAAGCCGGTTCCACCCAGGATAAGCAGCAAGGTAAACGCCAGGCGCCACAGCCAGGTATCCAGACCGGTAAAACTGCCCAGACCAGCGCAGACGCCTCCCAGCCAACGGTCGGTGGACGAGCGCCGCAGTCCATTGAGGGCCGAGGCTTTGGCCATGGGTGTGGGGGCGGGTGGCTGCAACAGGCGGGCCTTGGCCTGTGCAAACTCGGCCTCGCTCAGGCTACCCCGGTTGCGCAGTTGTTCAAGGTTCTCGAGGTCTTGGGCCAGTGTCATGGTGAACTCCAGTTATTCAAAATAGTTACGGGGGTTGATGGGGCAAGAATAGGAGCTATCGCACCACCGCGCCAGCACCAGGCGACCAAAGGCAAATTTGGCAGCATGGAACGCTGCTACGCCGGTACAGATTGCAGATGCGCCAACCAGCCCAGCGGATGGTGTGCGAGCGCAATCGACACCATCATGCCGTAGCACAGCAAGGCCGCCACCAGACTGACCCCGCGCAGACGGGCCGTGGGTGCGCGCTTGAGTGCCAACGAACCCAGCACGATGTACGTCAGCAGCAACGCGATCTTGGTAGCCAGCCAAGGTACCGCAAACGGATTGAGGTTCAGAATGGCCAGCAGCAGCAGGGCCGCGCCTAACAGTGCGGTGTCTATTGCGTAACTCAGTCGTCGCAGAGACGCCGCCATGGCCCAGCGCGCGCCCAGCAGCACCGCCACGCCGCGCACGGCAAACAGGGAACCACTGGCCAAAACTAGGCTGATGTGGGTTGTGCGGACCCATGGGTACAGTTCGTGCAAGGTCATGGTTGATTCGAGAATACAGCCAATTGCCCGCGATTTGGTCGATCTAAATGAGATAAACTCTCATTTAGATCCGATTTCCCCACCATGCCCGTGCCCGCTCCCACCCTGCGACTGACCCACCTGCCCACTGGTGGCCATGCCACCGTGGCCGGTGTCAGCGCCAACTCACCGTTCGCCGACGCCGCTACGCTGGAACGGTTGGGCGAATTGGGCTTTATTGCGGGCGAGCCGGTGCAATTGCTACAACGCGGCCCGGGTGGACGGGAGCCGCTGGCTGTGGTGGTGGGTGAAACCATGTTTGCCCTGCGCTGGCTGGAAGCCGATTGCATAGAGGTCTCTCCCCTGTGAACGCAGCCGCCCACGCGCTGACGACCCGCCCATGGAACGTGGCCCTGGTGGGAAACCCGAATTGTGGCAAAACTGCACTTTTCAACCTGCTGACCGGCGCGCGCCAGAAGGTCGCCAACTACGCAGGCGTCACAGTGGAGCGCAAGATCGGCTTGATGCGCCTGTCCAGCGGGCACACCGTGTCCATCATCGACCTGCCTGGCGTCTACAGCCTGCACCCTGCTACGCCCGACGAAGAGGTGACGCTGGAGGTCATCGAGGGACGCCGCACCGGTGAAGCACCGATTGACGCGATTGTGGCAGTGGTAGACGCCACCAATCTGCGCATGAATTTGCGTCTGGTGCTGGAGCTTCAGCGGCTGGGCCACCCGGTGATCGTTGCGCTGAACATGACCGACGTGGCCAAAGCGCGCGGCCTTGCGATTGATGTTGCCAAACTCGCCGCCGAACTGGCCTGCCCGGTGGTGGAAACCGTGGCGGTGCAGCACAACGGCCACGCCAACTTGCTGGCCCAACTGGAGCATGGCTTCGCCCAATCATTGGCCGGACCGGATGTGAACGCCGCAAAACCAGCCATGGCCACGCACCTCGCGCCACGCGCCAGTGCTGACATCCAGCGCGAAGTGCGGCGCATTCTGGCCATTGCCGCACCCGGGGCAGTACAGTTCCAGCGATTTCACTTTCGGGTAGACGCCTGGGCCATGCACCCGGTCTGGGGTCTGATGATTTTGGCGGCCGTGCTGTTTCTGGTTTTCCAAGCGGTTTTCTCCTGGGCCAACCTGCCCATGGACGCCATCAAGTCGGCCATGGCTTTTCTGGCGGACTGGACCACGGACCACATGGCCGATGGCCCGCTGCGCAGTCTGCTGGTAGACGGCGTCATTGCCGGTGCGGGTGGTGTACTGGTTTTTCTGCCGCAGATTCTGATCCTGTTCTTCTTCATCCTGGTGCTGGAGGACTCTGGCTACCTGCCCCGCGCGGCCTTTTTGCTGGACAACCTGATGGGCAAGGTGGGCTTGTCGGGTCGCGCCTTCATCCCCCTGTTGTCAAGCTTCGCCTGTGCCGTGCCCGGCATCATGGCCACCCGCACCATTGCCAACTGGCAGGACCGTCTGGCCACCATCATGGTGGCACCACTGATGACCTGCTCGGCACGGTTGCCGGTGTACGCTCTGCTGATTGGTGCCTTTGTGCCCGATCGCAGCGTGGGTGTGTTCAACCTGCGTGGGTTAACCCTGTTTGTTTTGTACGTGGCCGGGGTGCTGTCGGCCATGGCGGTTGCCTGGGTGTTCAAGCGCATCTGGATGAAGAGTCGTTACCAGCCTCTAATGCTGGAGTTACCACCCTACCGTCTGCCCGGTCTGCGCAACCTGGTGCTGGGCCTGTGGGAGCGCGCACGCATCTTTTTGCAACGCGTGGGCACCATCATTTTTTCCATCATGGTCGTGCTGTGGTTCCTGTCGACCTACCCTGGTGCACCCGACGGCGCAACCGGCGCCGCCATCCAGTACAGCGTGGCAGGAATGCTGGGGCATTTCCTGGAGCCCCTGTTCGCACCCATCGGGTTCAACTGGCAAATCTCTGTCGCTCTGGTGCCCGGTATGGCCGCGCGTGAGGTGGCGGTAGGCGCACTGGGCACCGTGTATGCCCTGTCGGCTGCGGGCGATTCGGTCGCCAGCTCATTGGCCCCTGTCATCGCAGAGAGCTGGTCCCTGGCTACCGCGTTTTCGCTGCTCGCCTGGTATGTATTTGCGCCGCAGTGCATCTCGACCCTGGCCGTGATCCGGCGGGAAACCAACTCGTGGCGCTACCCTCTTCTGATGACGGCCTACATGTTTGCACTGGCCTATTTGGCGGCCTTTGCGACCTACCGCATGACGCTGTGGCTGGGTGGCTAGAACCAATGACCCTGCAGCATTTGATCGTATTCGTGTTGGTAATGGGCTGTGGCGTCTACGCCCTGTGGGCGCTGTTGCCTGTCGCCATACGACGCGTCATCGCAAAACAATTGGCGCAACTACCTCTTGGATCTCGCTGGAAGGCCCGGTTTCAGAAGGCTGCTTCAGCTACCTCCGGCTGCGCCTGCAGTGGTTGCGACGCGGTAGTCGATCACACCCAAAGAACGAAGTCCCGGGTCATTCGCTTCCACCCACCTCCCGGAAAATAGGACGCGCAAGCAGTTTCTTCGGCATACAGCCATAATTTGGCGCATTGCGCCGACGCCTGATTGTCCATGCCCTCCAATCTGCCAGAAAAACCGAATGCGAGTCCCGCTGGTGGCATCGACTACATCGGCGACCGGAGCATTTTCGAGTCCTTTGTAAACCACTTTCAACTGGTTCTGCTGTCGGCTTGCGTGATAGCAGCCGTTGGCATATGGACACACGACAACATGCAACTGGAGCGCCTGCTTCAGGTATCGAGCTTTATGGCGGTGGTGCTGGTCAGCCGGTGGTCCATGCGCTTTGGCGTGGCAACTGGTGTCAGTATTCTGGTCCTGAGTCTGTGTGTGCTCAACACAGTCTATATCTACCGCTTCGCGGGTGTTCATAGCGCCAACCTGCTGATCTATCCCATGGTTGCCGCCTTTGCTGGTTGGGCATTGGGACGCCACTGGCTGTGGGCAGTGCTGGGTTTCACCATCATCGTGGTCATTTTTCTGGCAATGGGAGAACAGCTCGGCGTTTACCAGCCCAAGCCCCGAGCAGGACCATTTGTGGTTGCTGCTATTGTGATTGGCGTTATGACTGGAACTGCATTTTTGACCAACGCGGTGTTTACGGATTTCACCCACAGCCGTCAGCGGCTGACTGACATGTCACACCAACTGGCCATGCAGAACGAGCGGCTGATTGCGAAGAACACCGAGCTTTTGCAGCGCGAGCAGGAAGTGCGACACCTCAACCAGTCACTGGAAGTGCGGGTCCAGCAACGCACGACCGAACTGGAAAATGCGCTGGACCAACTGCGTCATTCGCAGGAAGGGTTGGCACGCTCCGAGCGTATGGCAGCACTGGGTGCACTGGTCGCCGGCGTCTCGCACGAGCTCAACACGCCCATCGGCAACAGCATCACCGCGGCCAGCACGATCAACGACTACGTCAAGACTTTAAACCAGCAGGTCGATGGCAATACCCTCAAGAAGTCACAGCTCAAGGACATCAGTAACCACCTGCAGGAGGGCTCCGAATTGGTGCTGCGCAACCTGGAGCGCGCGGCGGATCTCATTCAGAGCTTCAAACGTGTTTCGGTAGACCAGACCAGTGAGTCCATGCGCAGCTTCAACCTGGCCCAGGTGGTACATGACGTCGTGTCGACACTGGCGCCAAGCCTGCGCCACCAGCCTCAGCGCCTGGCCGTCGAGTTGCCTTCAAACATCGTGATGGATGGCTATCCAGGGCCGCTGGGGCAAGTGGTGATCAACCTGGTGCAAAACGCATATAGCCACGCATTTGATGTTCGGCAGGAAGATGGTGAGGTGCGCATCAGCGCCAGGAACACGCGCTTGACCGACGGGCGAGACGGCGTCTGCATTGCCGTGGAAGACAACGGCGACGGCATCCCGGAGAGGAACCTGCCCCGCCTGTTTGAGCCATTTTTCACAACCAAGATGGGGCGTGGCGGGACCGGTCTGGGCCTGAGCATTGTGTACAACATCGTTCACGATGTCATGGGCGGCTTGATTGAAGTTCACTCTTCCGTCGGCCAAGGTACCCGGTTTGAGGTCACATTGCCTCTGCACATCGAGCGAACTGACTGAAGGACGGTCTAGCTACTGCGACGCTTACGGTCAGACAACCACTTGACCGCTTCAAACCACAGCAATCCAGCAACCACCGCTACCAACCCGCCCATCAAAAGGAGAAGTGACGGCAACTCGAATGCGAACAGTTGACCAACCCCCGGAACCGTCAAGACAACGCTCAACAACAGAATGGTGAAGAAGCTGATCCATACAAAGGCATGGTTCGCCACTCTGGGACCACTCAAAGGCGATCGTGCCCAGGACCGGTTGACATGGATAAGGGCCAAGTTAGACAGCACAAGCACCAGGAACACCATGGCCCTTGCGGCGGGGTCCGAGCCGGTTGCATCGCGGGTCATCCCAAAAACGAGCAGCAAGATACCCAGCAGCCCGAGTCCTTGCCACAAACCGCGCAACAACACCGTGGCATCGAACAGGCGCATGCCAGGACTGCGGGGACCATCGGTCATCGCCCGGGCTTCCAGCGGCTCGGCTTCAAACACCACCGAGCAGGCCGGGTCAATGATGAGCTGCAAAAACAGAATGTGCACCGGCATCAGCAGCATGGGCCAGCCCAACAGGACCGGCAGGATCGACAGCCCGACGATGGGCACATGTACCGCCACCACAAAGACAATGGC